>JAFSXS010000012.1 GCA_017443945.1 Synergistaceae bacterium | reverse complement strand
GGCGCATTCAACAAGATACCTCTTCCGGAGACTGGAAGCTGGGTCGGCGGTGCACTCCTTACAGACTGGGAGTATAACGGATTTGGACTTACAAAGAATTTCGGTATTGGCCAGGTTCAGGCAGTGTTAGCACATCCTAACCGTATCAGCGGTAACGACAAGAGCGTATTTACCGATTCAAAAGGTACAACTGCTGTGAAGGCGTATAATGATGGCTTCAATGGCGGCGACTGGATGTTCATGGCAAGAGGTTCATTCAAGTTCACAGAGCGTATCGGATTAGATCTCGGCGGTCAGATTTTCATCGGAGACAATGAAGATACAAAAGGTGCGCTTTATACGGATGCAAATGGAAATCCTGCTTACGGCGTAGGCGATCTTACATTTAAGAACTTATGGACAGTTTATGCAGCACTCAACTTCAACTTCACCGAGAATATCGCATTCAGAGGTATTTTCTATCATCAGGACTGGAAGTTAGAGCAGCTTCAGCAGGATGCAGCTGGACATTGGGGCTGGCATTCATTGAATAGAACCGATCGTAGCAAACTCTTTGACGATTCTAACCACTGGGCAGTTCTCTTTGACGTAAAGCAAGACGCATTGAAGTTCACCAGCTTATGGCTCGAGTACGGCCAGTTCGACGAAGGCTTTATCAATACGAAAGCTGATAAGGGTCGTTTCTTCTATAGCGGAAGCGATATCGTCAATGATTACTATACATATGGCGGTATTCAGGCAGCTTACGACATTAAGTACTGGAGAATCGCTCTCGGCCAGCAGTGGACAGACAAGATTGCAACTCACATCTTCTACTATGGCTACAAGGTTAAGAATGCAAACTACAACGGTACAGAAGCAAAACCGAAAGAAATCGGCGTAGGCGTACAGTATAAGCTCAATGACTACACAACAATGGGACTTAACTACGTACATGTTGATAACGACTTCGGCGCGCCCAACACAGAAGAGAAAGACAATATCGTCAGATTCAGAACGTCAATCTCCTTCTAATCTGAGACTGAAACAATTAATTATTTAGCGCAAAGAGGTTTTGAATCGAGATTTTACCGTAAAGTTTTGATGATACAAGGGGAAGGAAAACGGAATATAGATTCGGTTCAATACTTCTGAAGTAAAACAAGAAATTTCAAGCGGGATATCCGAGTGTGGGTGTCCCGCTTTTTTTTGTGATATACTTAGAGACGTAACAAATTTCGCACGCCCGGTTAAATTAAAGGTGTCACACAAGAACGTGATTAAAACTTGGGCGCAGATTAAACCTTTATAGGAGGACATAACAAATTGGCAGTAGCAAGTATGAAGCAGTTGCTTGAATGCGGAGTCCATTTCGGACATCAAACACGCCGCTGGAATCCCAAAATGAAGCCTTACATTTTCACCGAACGTAACGGAGTCTATATCATTGACCTTCAGAAGACCGTCAAAGGCCTTGACCGCGCATACGATTTTATTCGCGAAACAGCAGCAGCAGGCGGACACGTTTTATTTGTCGGCACTAAGAGACAAGCTCAGGAAACAATCAGAGACGAGGCTACACGTTGCGGGCAGTATTACATCAATCAACGCTGGCTCGGCGGTTTAATGACTAATTTTCCGACAATCAGGCGCAGAATTTCCCGTATGCTTGAACTCCGCAAATATGATGAAGAAGGCACATGGGAAGAATTTACAAAGAAGGAAACAGCAGCACTCAAGAAAGAGCAGTTAAAACTTGAGAAATATCTCGGCGGTATCGCAGCAATGACAGCCGTACCTGATGCAATTTTCCTGATTGACCCAAGACGCGAGGAAAACGCAATCGCAGAAGCAAGAAAATTACATATTCCGGTCGTATCAATCGTAGACACAAACTGCGATCCTGAAATGATTGATTATCCCATCCCCGGCAATGATGACGCTATCAGAGCAATTAAATTAATTACAGGTTTAATGGCTAATGCTGTTATCGAGGGCAGGCAGGGCGAGGACGCTGTTATTATTCCTGTTCAGGAGTTAAGCGGCACCGATGCACTTAGCGACGACGAAAAATTAATTGCTGAACGTGAACGCCTCCATGATACTTATGAGGGCAATATCGACGACGAGACAATGGAGGGTTAAATTATGGCAGAAATTACAGCCGCAAAAGTTAAAGAATTACGCGAGCGCACAGGTTCAGGCATGATGGACTGCAAAAAAGCTCTTGCAGAGACTAACGGCGATATGGAGAAAGCAATTGATTATCTCCGCGAAAAAGGTCTAGCAAAGGCAGCAAAGAAGGCAGAACGCAACGCAAGCGACGGAAGAATCTTCCACATCGTAAGCCCTGACGGTAAATTGGGTGTAATGATCGAACTTAACAGCGAGACAGATTTTGTTGCTAAGACTGATGAGTTTAACGGACTCGGAAATAACATCACGACTCATTTATTCAATAAGGCATTTGCTGACACTGAGTCATTACTTGCAAGCGTTCACGAGTCAGGCAGCACAATTAATGAATTAATCACGGCGATTATTGCCAAACTCGGCGAAAATATCGTGCTGAAGCGTTTTGCAAGATTTGACGTAGCTGACGGGCGCGCATTCTGTTACATTCACAGCAATTATAAAGTAGGTGCGTTGCTTGAACTCGAGTCAGCAGATAAATCAAAACTTGACTCACCCGAATTTGCAGAGTTAGGACACGAAATTTGTATGCAGATAGCAGCGGCCAACCCGTTATATTTAGTGTCTGAAGATGTACCCGAAGACGTTTTAGAGCGCGAGAAAGCAGTTTACCGCCAGCAGCTTTTAGACGAGGGAAAACCGGCCGACAAGATCGAGAAAATTATTCCCGGCAAATTAAGAAAATATTTCGAGACAGCTTGTTTGCTCGAACAGGAATATATTAGAGATTCTGACAAGAAAATAAAAGATTTGCTTGCTGAGGTCGGAAAGAAGCTCGGCACAAAAATTACAGTGAAGCGTTTTGCACGTTTTGCTATAGGCGAGTAATAAAAAATTTTGCCCGGTGTGTTAATTCGCGCCGGGTATTTTTGTAATTTATGAACGGAGGCTGATATAATGCCCAGATTCAGACGTATATTATTAAAGCTCTCTGGTGAAGTGCTTGCAGGGGATAAGCACTCAGGATTTGATTTCGGAGTCGTTCAGGATTTCGCGGAAAATTTAGCAAAGATTCGTGATGCAGGCTTTGAGCTTTCACTTGTAATCGGCGGAGGTAATATGTTACGCGGACGTGATGCGCTTGATTACGGACTTGACCGCGTAATAATTGATTCAATGGGTATGCTTGGAACTGTCATGAATGCACTAGCAGTAAAAGCAGCTCTTGCAAATTTGAATATTCCCGTGAAAATTTTATCTGCTGTAGGAATGCCCCCTATTGCTGATTTATATAATCGTGAACGCGCTAGAGATTTTCTTGCGTCGGGGAATGTCGTAATTTTTGCGGCGGGGACCGGACATCCGTTTTTCTCGACTGATACGGCGGCGGCTCTGCGTGCTTCTGAACTCGGACTCGACTGCGTTATAAAGGGTACTAAGGTCAATGGAATCTATGACAAGGATCCGGAAAAGTTTTCTGACGCAAAATTTATTCCCGAACTTACTTATAATGAAGCAATCTCACGCGATATTAAAGTAATGGACACGGCAGCATTCGCAATTTTCCGCGAGAATAAAATTCCTGTCTGGGTCATAAATATTCAGGACTCAGGCTGGGCAGATAATATAATTAACGGCATCAACACCGGCACAATATTAAAGGAGGATTAATTTACGATGGCAATAGATGAACTTGCAGAACTCCGCGCAAATATGGATAAGGCTATAGCTTTTCTTCAGAGTGAATATTTATCAATCAGGACAGGCCGCGCGCACCCGGGACTCGTGAGTGATATAAAAGTTGATTATTTCGGCAGCCCTACACCGATTAAGCAGCTCGCAAATGTTACTATACCTGAAAGCAGGTCGATTCAGGTCGCACCGTTCGACAAGTCGACTCTAAAAGCTATCGAGAAGGCAATTTTAGCAGCAAATATCGGAATGACCCCTCAAAGCGACGGCACTGTAATAAGAATGACCCTCCCGGAATTGACAAAGGCTAGGCGCGTTGAACTCACGAAAATTTTAGCACGCAAAGCAGAAGAGTCTAAAGTCGTAATCAGAAATTACCGCCGCGACACAATAGAAGCCCTCAAGAAACAGGAGAAGGCCTCAGAAATTACAGAAGATGACCTCAAGAAATTGACTAAAGATGTGCAGGACATTACGGACAAGTACATCAAGAAAATTGACGAGGTCTACAAGGTAAAGGAAAAAGAAGTACTCGAAGATTAAAGGAGGTTATAAATTATGCCAGACGAAAGCACCCAGTATAACACGCCCGGTTATGTAACGTTCAAGATGAAATTTAAGCGTCTGACGGGAATAGATTTAAACTCGTACAAAGACCAAATCCACCGCAGGACTCACGAGTTAATGAACCGCTGGAAATGCAAGAATCACGACGAATATTTTGACATCATCAACAGCGACGAGAAAAAATTACGTGAATTTCTTGACCACTTGACAATTAACGTATCTGAATTTTTCCGCAACGACTCTCAATGGTGGAAATTGCGCGATAAAATTATTCCTGAATTAATCAAGAAACGCGGTACAAAACGTCTCAAACTCTGGAGCGCAGGTTGTGCAACCGGTGAAGAGCCTTACTCACTCGCAATTTTGTCGGCTGTATGCGGTCTCGACACGATGAATCCCGTTTTAGCTGCTGATATAGATCAAGGCGCAATTAATACGGCACAGAAAGCAAATTACCGCAAGTCTCAATTACTCAACGTCCCTAAAGAATATCTCGCAAAATATTTCACAACTAAGGACGGCGGAGCTACTTACGACGTTAACCCGGAAATAAAGCGCAGAGTCTCATTCAAGAAATTAAACATGATTGAAGATCCCTTCGGCGCAAATTTTGATTTGATTCTCTGCCGTAACGTAGTAATTTATTTCACCGGTGCTACTAAAGATAAGCTCTACAAGAAATTTTTTGATGCTCTTGCGTCGGGCGGTTATTTCTTGGTCGGATCAACTGAGCAGATTTACGGCTATCAGCAAATAGGATTTGAGTCGGCCGGTCCGTTCTTGTATACGAAAAAATAATGTATGAGCACTCTTTAACAAATTCGCTGAAAAATGTAGTGTTGACCCTATGCAATCAACAAGGCTGGAAAAAAGTACGCCGAGTCATTGCTAGAGTCGGAGGCCTGCGGAGCGTCAATCCTGAATTAATGTCGTTTATTTTCGCAGGTCTCACAAAGGACACTCCCGCAGAAGGCGCAATTTTATCGGTTATTATGCTGCCTGTAACTTTGCGCTGTTATTCCTGTGGCAGAATAGGAATCCGCGAAGACAAAGATTTTACCTGTCCCACTTGCGGAAGCAGCGATGTTAAATTATTATCGGGTCTCGAACTCGGTATAGAAGCTATAGAAGTAGACAACAATTTTTATAATCATGAATGAAAACGGAGAAAATATTTTACGTCAATTATCAGCACGACAGCAGGAAGCAGTTACTTACACTGACGGGCCTTTACTTGTTTTAGCAGGTGCAGGAAGCGGAAAGACTCGAGTCTTGACTCACAAAATAGCTTGGCTCGCAGCTGAAAAAATTTTAGAAGAAATGAAATCGCGCGGCGTTAGACTCATGTTCGGGTGGCGACGACTCACGGGTAAATTTTCGCTATAATAACAATACGAGGCAGGCAAAAATTTTTACAATCATGAATGAAAACGGAGAAAATATTTTACGTCAATTATCAGCACGACAGCAGGAAGCAGTTACTTACACTGACGGGCCTTTACTTGTTTTAGCAGGTGCAGGAAGCGGAAAGACTCGAGTCCTGACTCATAAAATAGCTTGGCTCGCAGCTGAAAATATCGCAGACCCTGAAAAAATTTTAGCAGTAACCTTCACGAACAAAGCAGCAGGGGAAATGAAATCGCGCATTGATTCACTTCTTCCGGGCGTTAAAGTTCAGGCGGGGACATTTCACGGTTTCGGCGTTAGATTCTTATTCAGGCACAGGGACGCAGCGTCAGATATTGCAGGACTCGCAAATAATTTTTCAGTCCTTGACAGGAACGACTCACGGTCATTATTGCAGCAGTTAATGAAAGAGTTGCAATTTCCTGAAGGCGAATTAACACCGGCTCAGGCAATGGACGCAATAGCACGCGATTATATTTTATGGTCGGAACATTCGCAGGAGTCTGAACTTGACGAGGCAACATTTAAGCTCGCTAAGGCATACAGAACAAGACTCAGAGAATTAAACGCGGTAGATTTTGATGACTTGATGATTTTGCCGCTCGAAATTTTACGCCGAGTCCCTGAAATTAAACGTTATGAACAAGACCGCCTGCAATGGATTCTAGTTGATGAATATCAAGATGTTAATTTGCCTCAATACAGATTAATTCGATACTTGGCCGGCCCTAACTGTATTGTAAATGTCGTAGGAGATCCCGATCAATCAATTTACGGCTGGCGAGGCGCAGAGATTCGAATGATTCTTAATTTCGAGCACGATTTTAACAACGCAAAAACTATTGTATTAGACGAGAATTATAGATCTACAGGAAATATTTTAACCGCGTCTAATGCCTTAATACGCAACAATACAGCGCGACTCAAGAAAAATTTGCACACGTCAAGAAGTAACGGCGAAAAAATTTACACACTTTTAGCGCAAAACGATTTTCAAGAGGCAGATTTTATCGTTCAGGAAGTCGAGAGGTTACAGCGAATTTATAATTACGATTATGATGACATCGCGATTTTATACAGACAAAATGCAATGAGCCGAATTTACGAGCAAAAATTTTTAGAGAATCACATACCCTACAGAATCATTAAAGGCTTGTCGTTTTATGACCGCATGGAGGTGCGCGACGTTTTATCACTGTTGAAGCTCGCGTTAAATCCCTTTGACCGTGCAGCACTTGACCGAGCCGCAAATTTCGCAATTAAGGGTATGGGGCCGAAGCGTCGTGCAGAGTTTGAAGAGTGGCTCTCATCACAGAAAGATTTTCGCGACGATCCGTCAAAAATATGGTCTCTCGTTCTCGGCGGTGCTTGGGACGTTAAAGGCGCGTTTCTTGAGGCTATAAAAAATTTCGCGTCTCACATGTGCGCAATATTAGAAATTGCCGATGACGGAATTAGACCAGCAGTAAATTATGTAATAGATGATATGAATTATCGCGAATATCTAAAGCAGCATGACCCCGAAAACTGGAGCGACAGACTCGAAAACGTCAAAGAGTTAAAATCTATCGTACCGGAAGGAAAATTAAGCGAGACTCTTGCAGAAGCAGCACTATACACCGACGCAGACACGCAGAATGATGACCAAGAGAGCGCAATAAATTTAATGACTCTTCATGCGTCAAAAGGGTTAGAATTTCCTGTTGTTTTTCTCGTAGGACTCGAAGAAGATATTTTTCCGAGTTCACACGCCCGCGACAACGCCGACGAAATGGAAGAAGAACGCAGATTATGTTATGTCGGAATGACACGCGCTGAAGAGAGATTATATTTGACTGCTGCAAGGTCGAGAAGGCTTTACGGCGGAATAATTCAAAAAGGTTTCTCGCGATTCTTGTTCGAGATTCCCGACTCGTGTCAAAAAGTTGATGACAGGGGTAAAGCTGCTCCCATACAAAAAACTTTTTACAAGAAAAATAATTATTATGACAGTTATAGCAGTAACAGGAAGTATCGGAGCTGGTAAATCGACAGTTAGTAAATTACTGGCTGAAAAATTGCGCTGTGAAAGATTTGACGCTGATTCAATAGTCGCTGATTTGTGGTCGAGCGAAAAAATTAAATCTCTGGCCGTCAAACGCTGGGGAAAAAATATAATTGACTCGTCAGGAAATATTATCAAGTCAGAAATTTCACGGCACATTTTTAATAATGAGAGCGAATATAAATTTTGTAATGACATGTTACACCCGTTAGTCATGGCAGAATTACACGAGCGCGCAAAAAATTTATCACTTTCCGTGTTAGAGATTCCGTTATTATTTGAAGTCGGGCGGCCTTCATGGATTGATGAAATTATTTATGTCCGCGCAGATTTTAGAGTCAGGCTCGAAAGGTGCATAAATAATCGCGGCTGGAGTGAGTCAGAACTATCACGGCGCGAAAATCTTTTATTATCAGAGAGTCATAAAATTTCATTGAGTGATTATATAATAGCAAATAATTACGGACTTGATGAGCTAGAGAGTCAGATAAATTTATTTGTGAGTCAAACGTTGTGACTCGTATCTTGATTGCCTGTTCGTAAATCCAGATTATCGACAAAATTTCCGACCTGCCAGCAAATATTCCCGTCATTAGCAAGAATCCTGACAAGTTCGGATATTAACGTCGAAAAATTATTTATATAACCAGAGATAAAGAAATTTGACTCATACGTCGAGACAGCTTCCGCCGATAAATTCGCGAATTACTGAATTATTTGGGATCCCGTCATTATTCAACGCAGGCACAAACCGCAAAATATTTAATAATCTCAAGGCCTCGCTAAAAACTGATGAATTCTCGTCTACAGTGTGCAATAACGGTTCAACATAGGGCTTCAAGACTCCGAGTTCATATGGCAGAGCAGAATTAAATATCGCATTTGCACGGCTTCTGTACGGGAAAATATATTGTTTTGCACCTCTGATAACTTTCGGGTAAACTTCAAGAGTTACCTGCGCAGATTTTCCCCTTGTTCTGTAATCGCGGATTATGCGCCGTAATAATCTATTGTCGCTCGTGCGCGTTCTGTTGTGAGGGTCTATGCAAATTCCAGTCAATGGCGAGACAAATATACCGTAACGGCTCGACTCTGGGAGCATCTCTAAAATTTTATCGTTCAGGCCGTGAATACCTTCCATGATTAACACGTCAGAAGGTTTTAATTTTATGACTTTGCCGGGCTCTTTCCTTCCGGTTATGAAATTATAAACGGGTGTAATAACTTCTTCGCCAGCTAAGATTTTTGCAAGATTATCACCGAGTAAATCAAGATCTAGCGCGTCGAGTCTTTCATAATCATATTCTCCGGTCTCGTCTTTGGGTGAGTCTTCGCGTTCCTTGAAGTAATTATCAAGAGGGAGAGTCACGGGCGTTTTTCCGCAGACCATTAATTGAACCTTGAGACGTTCTGAAAATGTTGTCTTGCCAGATCCTGAAGGCCCCGCAATTGTTACGACTTTAACGGGATGTGCGGCGATGTCTTCTGCTATGCTGCCGAGTTTTTGCGAGTGAAAGGCTTCGGCGATTAAGATTAATTCTTGAATTTTCCCTTCTGTGACTCTGTGATGTAATTTGTTCAAATAATTTAAATCTAAGACTTGCAGCCAGTGAGCATAATCAAAGAAAATTTTTCCCATTGAAGGATCTGCTTTCAACGGCGGGATCTCGTCGGGTGATTGAACAGTCGGAGTCCTTAATAACATGCCCTGCTCATATAAAACTATGTCAAATAATCGCAGCATTCCTGTTGATGGAGCCATTGTCCCGCCGCAAAAATATCCGTAATTTTCCCCGCAGCGATAAACTTCAACAGGATCTAAATTTGCGCGCACAAATAATTCTGCAATTTCCGTTTCTCCCTGCCTCTGAAAGACTCTACGTGCCTTGTCTATCGTGAGAATTTCACGCGTTATAACTGCATCGCGCCTGATTATGTCGTTCATCTCTGATTTTATTTTGTCAATGTCGGCTTGAGTTACTGCCCCGTCCTCAAATTCCCAGTACAAACTATCTGCTAATGAATGTCTTAGAATTGCTTTGCGGCCTAAAACTCTTGCACATGCGATTATTAATACAAAGCCTAATGAACGTTGATATATTCTCACACCTGTAGGCGAATTTGTCATGATAAATTCAACTGTTGCATCTTCATCTATAACCCAATCAAGAGGGCGGGTGTAATTATTTACGAACCAAGCTATAACTCTGCGCTGGGGCATACCGTGTCGGGCGATCATTTCTTCCATTACGTCATGACCAGTTACGGGCGCGTCTCCTGCTATGTAAGTTGCTATATATTGATCGCGCTTAAGTGCCGCAGTTAATACACAAACTGTAAATGCCATTGTTTAACACCTTCTCTAATATAAATATAATTTGTGTAATTATAGCTTAGATTCAGTCAGTTACGTTATTATTGCGAATTTATTAAAGATTGCAGAGAGAAAAATTTTGATTTATGCTGTATTTCTTGCTTTAACTGGATTGTCCCAATAAAATTATCTCGCTGGCCTCAACAAATGCGCCGAAAATTTTTATACAGACTTTATGTCATATTAAGAGACTCAATAAAATAATTATTACGCTTCACTGCCAAACTTTCACGAACAATAAAATTATTTCGCTGACTTCAACAAATGCGCCGAAAATTTTTATGCAGACTTTATGTCATATTAAGAGACTCAATAAAATAATTATTACGCTTCACTGCCAAACTTTCACGAACAATAAAATTATTTCGCTGACCTCAATGAATGCCGCCGAAAATTTTTGTGCAGATTCTATGTCATATCACGAGACTCAATAAAATAATTACCCCGCTTCATTGCAAGACTTTAACGAACAATAAAATTATCTCGCTGACCCCAACGAATGCCGCCGAAAATTTTTATGCAGACTCTACGCCATATTATGAGACTCAATAAAATAATTATCCCGCTTCACTGCAAGACTTTCACGAACAATAAAATTATCTCGCTGGCCTCAACAAATGCGCCGAGCAAATCTCCAGTTATGCCGCCGAAAATTTTTATACAAACTTTACGCCATATCACGAGACTCAATAAAATAATTACCCCGCATGAAATATCAATTACTGCAAGAAATACATAAACCGCCGCAAAAATAAAATTATCGCGTGAACTTCTTGACGTTCCCAGCATTACAGCAAGCCCGCCGGATTTCGCAAATTTTACATTATTCAGCAATAAAGCCATGCCCAAACGCGACCAAGCCGGAATTAATGCAAGCTCATAAAAATTTATATTATCACTCTCGAAAATTTCAGCAAATAAAAAAGTTTTCAGCATTAAAGCACTTACGCAAGCCATTACAGCAAATGACCCCGCGTGAGTGTCCGATAAAATTTTTAGCCGTGTCTGTCTGTCTCTGTGTGAAAAAATTGCGTCGCTAGTGTCCATAAGCCCGTCCATGTGAAGACCGCCGGTTAATGCAAGTGTTGCAAGAGTCATGACTAATCCGCGAAAATGGCCGGAAAATTTTACGCATTCACGCAATAAAATATATAATCCCATCCATAACGGCGAAAAAATTATTATTCCCGTCAAAGCCAGCATTACGCAAAAAAATCGCAAATTCTGACTCGTCCATTCAGGCAAAAATTTCTGCGGAACTGGTATAATACTTACAAAGGAACAGACGATTAATAAAGATTTTAACATTTTTCGCACTTCCTTTAGCGTTAAATAAAATCGGGGCAGGATTTGTCCTCCCACCCCTACTATAAGGTTATTTCTTTTTGTTTGTCTTAGAAGAAATCTTCCTGCGGCAAACTGTAAATGTTACAGAAAAAACCTTGCTGCAGAACCTGAAGCTAAATCGGTAGGTTATACTGCTGCTATCAGCTTTAGGCATTGAGTTTACCTCCTTTCTTAAGGGAGTGCCCATCCGTCGCTAAAGGGTGGGCTTTTGCTATGATAATGGAACTCTCACAGCAAAATTTTTATCGAAACCAGCAAAACAAATCAGCGACGTACTAAATGCTCATTACTGATATATAGTGCAAATATTTTATCATGAAAATTTTTCGCAGCTGGTATAATATAAATAATGAGCCGGAGATATTCCCCGACTCTTACTGATTATCTTAAGCGCGATGGCTTCTGCTTCTTATTTGATTCAGAGCTGTACTTAAATCCAAAGGATATAAGCAACCGCCCTAATCTCAGTTTGAAGCTAAGATAAATTCTTCGAATGTTTGGCGACATTTGAAGTTTCTCCTTTCTTCAAGGATACCAGCCCCGTCTGGACTGGCTCCCCCCGGTTTTGAAGCCGGGGAAATTTTTTAAGGCATTGATGTATTACGACGGTACTTCAATATGTCATAAACACTCGGTGAAAAAATTATATCATTCTCTCGTCATAAGCTCATCGAACAAATTTACATATTCCTTCATGCGGTCAGAGCTTGCAAAATTTTCTCTCGCATAATTCACGCAATTTTCACGCAAAAATATTTTTTCCTCGCAGACTCTTATTATTTCGCGCTTAAATGAGTCATAATCTTCATAATTTACTACTACGCCGCAAGTATTATTTATTGTCTCAGGTGATCCGCCGGTTCTGTAAGTTACAACAGGAGTCCCGCAAGCTATTGACTCAAGATTTACGGTCGGGAAATTCTCTTCTTTGGTAGGATTCGCAAAAACGTCTGCATCCGAATAAATTTCTGCTAATTCTTGAGCGTTCCAAGTCCGTCTAATGTGTAAAATATTTTCTGGAATATCGCATTTTACCCCTTTAACATCGCCTACTACTACAATTTTGAATCTATCGTCAAGATCGCGCGCCAATTTTACAAGAACGTCAAAACCTTTTCTGACTCCCCAGCCGGACGCAACAGCCAGCACTATAAATTTTTCGGGAGGAATATTATATTTTTCGCGGAATTTCCCCGGTGAAGGCTTGAAAATTTCTAAATTTATACCGTTGTGAATGACTCTGATATCATAACCGCCCAAAAATGACTCTTTCGCGAGATCAGCAAGCCACTTAGACGGACATGCAATTATAATTTTATCGCGGTCAATTCCTGTAAACCATTTGCGCTTCAACTGCCATAATAATTTCGTCCGGTCAATATACATAGCGGGATATTCTTTTAACGTCGGGCAATGATGACAGCCGGTGCGCCATTTTTCGCAATGTGATATAGTAAAATACGGACATCTGCCGGTGAAGCTCCAGCAGTCGTGAAGAGTCCAGACAACTTTAATTTTTCTGCGCTTGATGTAGTCAAATAATAATGAAAGATTTATATAATTCCCGTGTAAATTGTGCAGATGAAATATAGAAGGCTTTAACGAGTCAACCCTGTTCAGAAATTTTTTAGTCGCAAAATAATTTAAGCAGTCAATAAAGCCCGATAACCTTTCAATTTTTGCATTTACTGACATTGCTAGATTACCGGAAATTTTTATTTCGTGAGGTTGAAGAGTCCTTTTTCCGCCGAATAATAACCCGTCCTCGCGCCAGTTCAACGAGAAAGCCTGCCAGACTTCATAACCGCGTGACTCGGCCTCATGAGCTGCTAATTTTGCTATACTTGCTGTACTGCCTTTAGTGCCTCCGTTGATCTCGATTATAGTTTTATTGTTCAATTATGCTAACCTCCGCGAAAAAAATAAACGGCCCGGACAACAAATCCAGACCGCTAAATTATATCTCGTTAGGCTTTAAAAGTTTGTGCGACCCGTTCAAGTTCTTTGCGTATTTCTATGTGCTGCGGACAAGCTTTCTCACATTTTCCGCATTTAATGCAGTCTTTCGCGGGCTTGTGTCCCATTCCGGTTACGTTCCAGTCGTGATTATGCTGTGCGCTCTCGAAATTTTTATAAAGCGTCAACATGTTCAATGAATTAAATGATGCTGATATGCCTATATTCATCGGGCAGACTTTCGCGCAGTAATTGCATGTCGTACAGGGAATAATCGGAACTTTTGCGAGTTCAACGCGTGCAGCCTCGATAACTTTTTTCTGTTCGGGAGTCAAATGAGTAAAATTTTTCATGAACGATAAATTATCGCGCATTTGTTCAAGATTCGACATTCCCGACAAAACTGTTATAACGCCTTCCAAGTCAGCAGCGAATCTAATCGCCCATGATGCACATGATGACTCAGGTTCGGCAGCTTTCAAAACTTTTTCTACGTTTTCAGGAGGAGTCGCCAAATTTCCGCCTTTCACGGGTTCCATTATGATAACGGGCTTATTGTGTTTGCGCGCGACCTCGTAACATGCTCTTGACTGTATAGAATGACTCTCCCAATCTCCGTAATTAATTTGCAGCTGTACAAATTCCGCTTCAGGGTGCTTATTGAGAATCTCCTCTAACTGTTCGGGCGTTGAATGGAATGAGAATCCCAAATGTTTAATTTTGCCCTTCTTCTTCTCGTTCAGGAAATATCCCCATAAATCCCAATCATCAAATGGTGCAGTTCTTGAGTCGCCTAAGTTGTGAAGTAAATAGAAATCGAAATATCCTGCGCCGGTCTGCTTTAATGATGTCTCGTACTGATTAATTGCGTCTTCTTTTGTCTTGCAGTTGATCCACGCGGCATTTTTTGTAGCGATCTGATATTTTTCCCGCGGGTAACGTTCGACAAGTGCGATTCTCATTGCGTCCTCGCTCCCCGGATAAGCCCAGGCCGTGTCAAAATATGTGAAACCTGCTGCAAGAAATTCATCGACCATTTGTTTTGTCTGCTCGATGTCGATAGTATTCTCGTCAATGTGAGGCAGACGCATTAACCCGAAACCTAATTTTTTGATGTCCTCGCCTAAGAATGACATAAAATTTTACCCCCTAGTAAAGTTTTGCAATATAATATCATGTTAAATTTAACTTTAATCAATGCTTGCGGGAATAATTTTTATTTTTTCTGTCGGAGTCGGAATATCGGCCTGTCTTGCTCTTATTATTATATTGCTTGGCCGGGCGTGATGATTTGTCGCGTTGATATGATTGAGTCTGACTCTTGTTCTTGCTGTGAGTAAAATTTTTGCGTTTGTCTCTGCGTTCGAGTTCGTGTTTTAGCTCGTTCTCAAGATTATAGCCTTTATTTTTTGCGCTGAGGACTGCTAATAATTTCGCGATAATAACTTTCGGAGCTGCACGTGTGATTAAATCTGCCGCCCATTTCACGCACTCGCCGTAATAAGAGTCAACAGGTGCTGCAAAAATTTCCTGCTCGGCCGCGTCTCTCCATGCTGAACGAATCTTATCAATTCCGGGAATATCAACCCATTCAGTTTTTATGCTTGTATCACGCAGCATTTCTCTGAATCGGCGCATTTCAGGAGGCGACAACAACACGAGATTCACACCTTCATGACCTGCCCTGCCTGTTCTGCCGCTTCTGTGTATGAAAGTTTCTTTATCGTCAGGGAGGCCTAATTGTATAACGTGACTCACGCCTTCAATATCGAGTCCCCGTGCAGCAACGTTTGTAGCGACCAGACAAGGCACAGACCCCGATTTAAACGATGCAAGTACGGCGTTACGTTCGCTTTGAGTCATATCGCCCTGAAGAGCTGCCGCGCTGAATCCGTGATCTTGAAGTCTTTGCGCGATCTCGATTGATTCCATTTTTGTGTGGCAGAAAACTAGACTTCTTGACGGGTGCTCCCATAATAAGACATCAACGAGTCCCTCGAATCTTTTATTTGACGGAATCTTATAGACTCTGTGCAAAATGTCTTCATGCTGTGAGTCCTCGTCATCGATTGAAAGCGTTATAGGATCGTTTAAATATTTGTTTGCTAACTCTTTGACTTCTGCGGGCATTGTTGCGGAAAACAGCCAGCGTCTACCCTCCGGCAAAGCGTCAAGAATTGACTCGAGTTCATCACGAAATCCCATATCAAGCATTAAATCGCCTTCATCGAGAACGACATTTTTTATTTCGCTTGTGTCGAGAGTCCCGCGCCTGATGTGATCTCTGACTCTTCCGGGGGTGCCTGCGATAATTGCTGCTCCGTGCTTGAGTGTGCGTAATTGCGGGTAAATGTCCATGCCTCCGACGAGTGAAGCTGTAGAAACTTTTAAAAATTTTCCGAGAAAGTCGGACTCTTCTGCTGTCTGCTGTGCTAATTCTCTAGTTGGTGCGAGAACTAAAATTTGCGGCATTTTTTCGCCGATTTTCAATTCCTGCATTAACGGCAGTAAGAACGCGAGAGTTTTTCCTGAACCTGTTTTAGCACGAACTATAAAATCATGATTCCAGCCTTCAGATAAAACTCTGTCCTGCACTTCCATAGGGGTATCAAAGCCGCGCTCACTTAATGCACGCAATAATTCTTTTCTGAGGCCGTATGAAGTAAAATCCAAAATATTTTATTCCTCCAAAAATTTATTAGTGCTATTATCGCATAAAATTAATAAATTCGTTGTGAGTAAGTGATTTGCTGAAATATTTGCTTTAACTTTACAAATTAATGGGCGTTGCTCGTAGATTCTGCATAAATTATCGTCGCTGTCAAAATTTTTTAATTCGGGTACATGCTTTATAGTGAAAACACTTTAAAAGCTATAAATAGGCAAAATCTTATCGGTTGCTTCTTTGGTTGCAGCATAAACACGTATGAAATAATTTACGGTGCGAACATTACAACTATAGAATTCTGATAAAAATTTTTCATTAAAGTCTTTCGGAAACATGCATTTATAATTACGGGCGGGGAAAATAGCGCGATAAAAACGGGTCGCACACATACAACAAATTTTTTGTAAATATATAAGCTCAACAAAAATATTTATTCATATACTAGAGATGGCGAAGAAAATTTTTACAGCCATGTTATATAATAAATTACGCGTAAATCAATCAGGAGGAAAATTTTCATGAAAGCATTATTCTTGAACGGCAGCCCCAGAAAAAATTTTAATACCGCGCAACTTCTTAATAAAGCAATGGAAGGCGCAAAATATTCCGGCGCTGAAGTCGAATTAATAAATTTGTTCGATTATGAGTATACAGGCTGTAAAAGCTGTTTCGCTTGCAAAATAAAAAATAGTACAACTAACGGAATGTGCGCAATTCATGACAAAATCCGCCCCGTAATCGAGAAAGCTAACGAAGCAAATGTAATTGTAATCGGTAGTCCGGTTTATTTCGGCTATCCTACGGGACAAGTACGAAATTTAATCGAGCGTCTTTTGTTCCCGCTGGACACATATTTAATTGATGATCAAGGCCAACGCGTAAAAATTTCTCATAAACCAGTGCAGACAGCAATTATTTACACGATGAACTGTCCTGAAGATTTATCGCACAAATTTAATTATGATATTCTCTTAGGGTTTACAGGCGAAGAAATGAGGCGTTTATACGGTCATAACGAGATTTTATACTGTTACGAAACATATCAATTTAGCGATTACAGCAAGTACGACATTAATTTATTCTCTGAAGAAGAACGCAGAGAACGCCGCGAAAAAGTTTTTCCCGAAGATCTGCAAAAGGCTTATCATTTGGGAATCAGGCTCGTAAATAATGCCCGCGCAAAATGGAATCCTGAATTTGACTGGGAGAATCATCAAAAATTGCTCGAAATATTAGCTGATGCATGGAAAAATTTAAACGCGTCCGAACTGCTTAAATATATTCATCCCGAATTTCAATATGACTCTCAAAAGGTACTTGCTTCAATGTATGCAAATGAATATCCCGACTACATAACCGGGAAATTTAATACAATACGTAAATGCGGCTCAATAATTGATGTCTCCATAGTGAAAGATCCTTACTTCGGGGGAAATATGATCAGGCTCACTCAAGATAAAAATAATCTTGCATATCTCAGAATCAAGACTACAGCAGGCAAAATTTACAAAATGGACATGTGCATGTTCTAATAAATTAAGAAGGTGAAATTTCTCATGCAGCCCGTAATTATCGGTACAGTCGGAGCAGGTTACGCCGCCAGACTCCACGCAAACGGTTATAAAAATGTCGCATCAGTCCCATTCAAGCTAAAAACTATCTGTGACGTAAACACAAAACTTGCAGAGGAAATAAAGCAAAATTTTAATTATGAACGAGTCGAGTCAGATTTTGATTTAATGCTGCAAGACCCAGAAATAAATTTAATCGACATCGTAACACCTCCGTTTTTGCATATCCCAATGGCGATTAAAGCTCTTCAGGCCGGGAAAAATGTAATCTGCGAGAAGCCTTTAACAGGTTATTTCGGTCATAATGGCGAGGAAAGAATCGGACTCACTACCCCGCGCGCCCTAATGTATGAAAGCGTAATTAACGAGATGAACAAATTGCGCGAGGTCTTGAACGAGTCAGATAAAAAATTTCTTTACGCCGAAAATTTTATTTATGCGAGTCCGGTTCAGAAAGCTGCAGAAATTATCAGAGCAAAGAAATCTAAAATTTTATTCATGAAGGGTGAAGAGAGTCTCAAAGGCTCAAGCTCACCGGTCGCAGGCAAATGGAACAAAACCGGCGGAGGGACTCTAATCAGGACAGGGACTCACCCTTTAAGCGGCATGTTATGGCTTAAGCAGCAGGAAGCACAAGCACGAGGCGAAAATATAATAATTTCCAGCGTTTTGGCCGACGTTGGAACGACTACAAAAATTTTGACCCCTCATGAACACCGGCATATTTCAGCAAATCCCGAAGATGTAGAAGACTTTGCAGCGGTAACTGTAACTTTTTCTGACGGGACTAAATGTTTAACAATCGCAAGTGATACGGTCTTAGGCGGAACAAAAAATTATATCGAGATTTACTCAAATGACTCGGCCTTAATGTGTAATATAACCCCCACTGATATATTAAATACTTACTTTCTCGATGAAGAAGGACTCGAAAACGTTTATATTTCTGAAATGCTGCCGGGTAAAACCGGTTGGAACAAAGCATTTATCAACGATGAAATTATACGCGGCTATTCTGGTGAGTTAAGAGACTTTCTAGAGACTATCGCATATGACAAAGAGCCGTTATCAGGATTTAATATCGCGTTTGACACAGTGAAAATAATTTATGCGGCTTATTTGTCAGCTCAAGAGGGACGGCGCGTAAATGTAAACTAGTGAAATAACGTAATGAATTTAGCGCGAAATTGTTTATAATGCAAGCACACAAAATTTTTATTCAGGAGTGATAAATCAGTGAGTGAAAGATTCGTTTACAGCTTGAAGGATGGCGACAGCTCCAACAGGCTTTTATTAGGCGGTAAAGGCGCTAACCTCTGCAAAATGGCGCAGTCAGGTCTTCCCGTTCCCGCAGGTTTCGTAATTACAACTGAAGTGTGCCGCAAATATATGCAGGATCCCAAAATTATGGACTCAATCTGGGATGACGTGAAAAAATCTGTTGCACAATTAGAGCAGGAAACCGGCAAAGGCTTCAACGACGGAAAAAATCCGCTGTTAGTCTCTGTTCGTTCGGGTGCGCCTATTTCAATGCCCGGAATGATGGAAACTATTTTAAATCTCGGACTCAATGATGAAACAGTTAAGGGACTTGCAGAATCTTCCGGAAATAAGAGATTTGCACTTGACTCTTATCGCAGATTCATTCAGATGTTTTCAAGCGTTGTCGATGAGGTAAATTTTGATTTATTCGAGGCAGCACTCGCAAAGGCACGCAAAGAGTCAGGAGCAGAGCAGGACTATCAAATCCCAGCAGAACAGCTCGAAAAATTATTAGTCGAGTACAAAGCAATCTACAAAAACGCAATCGGCCAAGACTTTCCGACAGATCCATGGGTTCAATTAAGGCGCGCAATCGAGGCAGTATTTAAGAGCTGGAATATCCCCCGCGCAATAACTTACAGGAAAATTAACAAAATTGATGACAGCTTAGGAACAGCAGTGAACGTTATCGCAATGATTTTCGGCAATCTCGGCGACGACTGCGGGACGGGCGTTTGTTTTACCCGTAATCCTTCGACAGGCGAGAATAAATTATACGGCGAATTTCTCATTAATGCTCAGGGTGAAGACGTTGTTGCAGGTATAAGAACGCCTATGCCCATTGCTGAACTTGAGAAAAAAATGCCCGATAATTATAAGAAACTTTGCGAACTCACAAAACTTCTTGAGAATACTTATCAGGAAATGCAGGACATCGAATTTACGATCGAGCGCGGAAAATTATTCTTGCTTCAGACAAGAGCAGGAAAACGCACAGCAAGTGCAGCCGTAAAAGTCGCTGTTGATATGGTCAATGAGGGATTAATCGACACGAAAACAGCTGTAACGCGCGTATCTCCTGAGCAGGTCGAAATGTTGTTACACAGGCAGGTCGACAAAAACGCAGCTCTTGACGTAATCGCAAAAGGTTTACCAGCTTCCCCCGGTGCAGGTGCAGGAATGCTCGTATTTTCTGCTGATGAGGCCGAAGAATGGTCAAGACAAAATAAACCTACAATTTTAGCGCGTCCTGAAACGAGTCCTGATGATATTCACGGATTATTTGCTTCAAACGGTGTTGTAACGTCAAGGGGCGGAATGACGAGTCATGCTGCTGTTGTTGCTCGCGGAATGGGTAAACCGGCTGTCTGCGGCTGCGAAAGTGCAATTATCGACGTTGACAAAGAGACTCTCACTGTCGGAGATAGAGTCTTCAAGAAGGGCGATTTTGTAACAGTTGACGGCACTACAGGTCAATTACTTGCGGGCGAAGCAAAAATGATTGATGCAACTTTCAGCGATGATTTCAAGAAAATTTTATCATGGGCTGACGAGAACGCGACTCAAATGGTCTGGGCAAATGCTGACACACCCGAAGACGCAAAGAGAGCTCGTGAATTTGGCGCAAAAGGTATCGGACTTTGCAGAACTGAACATATGTTTATGGGCGTTGACAGATTACCGGTCATGCAGCGTTTAGTTGTAGCACTCGGCACAAGTGAGTCAGGCAAGGAAGAACGCAAAGACGCTCTTGCAAAATTGAAGGTCATGCAGAAAGAAGATTTCTTAGGCATATTCAAAGCTATGGACGGACTGCCGGTTATTATTAGATTGCTTGATCCGCCTTTACACGAATTTTTGCCGAAGGAGCCGAATATTTTAGAGGATCTCAAGAAAGTAGCACCCGACTCACCCGAAGCCAAGCGCTTAAATGAGACTCTCGAAAAAGTTCATCAGCTCCACGAAAATAACCCTATGTTAGGATTCAGAGGCTGCCGTCTTGGAATGATTTATCCGGAAATTTACGAAATGCAGATGAACGCAATTTTTGAGGCAGTTGTCGAGCTCACAAAGGCAAATATCACCGTCAAACCTGAAGTCATGATCCCATTAGTAGGCACCAAACCAGAAATGAAATTTTTCCGTGAAATGGCCGACAGAATCGCAAATGAAGTCATGCAGGCAAGCGGCGTTAAGTTCTCATACTTGGTCGGGACAATGATAGAAGTTCCGAGAGCTGCTCTTGTTGCTGACCAGTTAGCAGAGTATGCACAGTTCTTCTCGTGCGGTACAAACGATTTGACTCAGACGACATTGGGATATTCACGCGACGACGCAGAAAATAAATTCTTGTTCCAGTACATCGACAAAGGAGTCTTCAAGGAAAATCCATTTGCAGAACTTGACAGAGACGGCCCCGGACAGCTTGTAAAAATGGCGGTCGAGAAAGGACGCAGCGTGAACCCGAATTTATCAGTAGGAATTTGCGGCGAACACGGCGGGAATCCTTCTAGTATTGCATTCTGTCATAGCGTTAATTTGAATTATGTTAGCTGCTCACCGTTTAGAGTCCCAGTTGCGAGAATAGCGGCGGCTCATGCGGCATTAGGTGTGTTGAAGTAAAAAATTTTGTTGTCCCTCCTGTTTTTGCGGGAGGGATTTATTTATGCGTTCTGACTTTTCCAGAAATCAACAGCTGCTAAAAGTTTAGAGTCTTTATTGACGCTGTAATATGGATTCAAGAATAAATCTGCTTCTTTGTAACCTGCCTTAGATAAAATATTTACTGCCAGGCTTTCGATTATGTCGCCGTTAGAGTATTCATGCATATTATTATCAATTTTATAGAGCATATACCCTAAAAATTTATGCGGTTCTGGTATTGAGTATAAATCTCCACAGTAAGTCCAGTATAAATTTGCGAAGTTGACTACAGAATCAGGAGATATACATTTCTCATGAAGATAATTATTCCATGCTTCAAAAACTTTCGGCCAGCCATATTCAGCAATAAGTTCATTTGCTTTGTCAAGATATTCTTCCGAAGCTTCGTCGGAAATTTCTTCATCCCATACACGATTAAATAAATACTCAGTTTTTAATTTTAATTGTTCGTTTTCCATTTATTGAGCCTCCATTTAGAAAATTTGTAAAATGATAAGGGATTTTCTTCAAAAAGCTTTTGCAGATATTCCTCAACCTTGTCTAAAGACCTTATATCGGGTTTGTAATGTCCGCTTTGATTGTCTGCTCTAAAGATTCTGCCATCCCTAAATTCAATTATACCAGCGCACTCAACTTCAGGGTCTTTACCGCCTATTAAAGTTGGGTGTGGTGCATGTCCTGTAGCATTATTAGGATTTTCCCGCTTACCAAATATAATTTCCCCTCTTTTGTCCATAACATATGTAAATTCTCCTTGCGCTACATCTCCATTACGTTGATGAAATTTATTGCCTCTTCTGGCTTCACGTAAAGAAATAGCAGAAGGATTATTAAAATATCCAGTTTCCTTGTTATAAACATCAGGATCTTTCTTGTCCTTCTCCAGCATTTCACGCACGACATGATATACATCTGCATATGGCTGCGAGCCTCCTTTAGTCTTTGAATAACGTCCGCTTATACCTGTCCCCATTAATTATTACCTTCTTTCATGTGCCTGCGTTTTATCCAGTTGTCATATTGCACAAATTGAGCATAGTTAAAATATTTACCGAAAATTGACTCAGGCATTGCACCATAAACAAGCACAATTTCAGGTTCTAATGTTTCCATCATTGACGCGAGTCCTGCCTCAAAGAAAAATTTATTTTCTTTATCTTTTATGCAGCCATATGACCCTACAGAAATAATGCTGTGTTTTGCGACTCCTAGAAATGCAATTTTTTCCGGCAAAATTGAATCTCTATACGTGTCTTCGCTTCCCCAGCGGATATTTGGAATAACGTACAGGCCTTTACGTTGATAATAACTGCCTATTAACCGGCTGTAGAAAAGATTCGTTATTTGCATGGACAAGGGCATATCTCTATACATTGAGCAGTCCGGAGAAATAACAGCTTGAAATTTTCTCAAATCGTCAAGATAGCGCGCAGGATTTAGCAGTAATTCAGAAAAATTTTCTTCACGCTCATAAAAGCATATTGCAGAGTTAAAATCTGATATATTATTGCGCTCTGAAAACGGCGTAAATGAATCCGGAATTAATATTTTTGACGGCTTATTTATAACTGGTATCTCATGAACACCATCAAAAATTGTCCCTGCTGATAGTTCGGAAATTGTTACATTATTTAATATTAAATGACGTATAATTTTCGTCATATTATCGCCTCATCCTTATAATAATATTTGTATATCATAATTGCAATTTATATCATTTATAATATATCAGATCCGTATAATAAATTTAGCGCACAAAAATTTATTTCCCTGCAAAAATTGTGATAATATCTATAAAATTTTTTATAGCAGTTATTACAGGAGGCAAAAATTTTTAATGGACACTAAAGACTATAAAGATACACTCAATTTACCCGTTACAAATTTTCCTATGCGGGCGAATCTCTCAAAACGTGAGCCGGGCTTTCTTGAGTTCTGGCACTCTCACGACATCTATCACAAAGCACTAAACGCGCGAAAAGATTCACACGAAAGTTTTCAGCTTCACGACGGCCCACCCTACGCAAACGGCGATATTCACATCGGTACAGCGTTCAATAAAGTTCTGAAAGATTTTATTATCAAAGCGAAGACAATGACAGGACGTTATACACCTTATGTGCCGGGCTGGGACACTCACGGACTACCGATTGAATTAAGGGCACTCAAGGACGGCGGACTCTCGAAATTAGGTACAGGAATCGATCCCGTTGAGTTACGCAAAAAATGTAAAGAAACAGCACTACATTATTTAGACGTTCAGCGCGAAGAATTTAAGAGACTCGGTGTGCTCGGTGAATGGGAGAAACCTTATTTAACGCTTGATCCTGCATTCGAGCATTTAGAGTTACACGCCTTTGCAGATATGGTCGCGAAAGATTTAATTTATCGCGGATTAAAGCCGGTTTACTGGTGCACAGATTGTCAAACAGCTTTGGCCGCCGGAGAAATTGAATATTGGGATGAAGAGTCGCCCTCCGTTTATGTTGCTTACCCGATTCCAAGTATAGCTCAGAAATTCCCGGAGTTCGCTAACAAAGAAGTAAATATTGTAATTTGGACGACAACTCCTTGGACTCTTCCTTCAAGTGCTGCCGTTGCTGTTCACCCGCGCTATGATTACGGATTCTATGAGGTTGACGGAAAAGTTTATATTCTCGCTGAAGGGTTAAAAGATTCTGTCAGCAAAGCAACAGGACTCAATTTCGGCGACGCAGTTAAACTCGTAAAAGGCGCAGACCTCGAAAATTTAAAGCCTCTTCACCCATTTTACGAGCATGAAATTTTAGTAGTGCTTGCTGATTATGTAGAACTCGAAACGGGTACAGGCTGTGTGCATACATCACCGGGGCACGGCGTGGAAGACTACGAAACCGGAGTACGTTACGGATTAAGAGTCTTCAGCTCTGTTAATCATTCAGGACATTTCGAGCAGGAATTACCCATTGTAGGCGGAATGAATTTAACTGACGGCGGAAATAAAGCACTTGAGTTAATCAAAGCTAAGGGACGATTATTAGGACTCGGCAAAATTATGCACAGTTACCCTCATTGCTGGCGATGCAAGAAACCCGTTATTTTCCGAGCAACAGATCAATGGTTTATCAATGTCGCAAAATTTAAAGATGAAGCACTCGACATAATTGACAATAAAGTAAAATGGATTCCTGAATGGGGTCATGACAGAATTTATAATATGGTAAGTTCGCGTTCTGACTGGTGCATATCGAGACAAAGAGTCTGGGGCGTGCCTGTTCCCGCTATGCACTGCAAGGACTGCGGAGCTTTTACCCTCACTCCCGAAAGAATTAGAATCCTCGCCGAAAAAGTTAAAGACTCTCCCGACGGCACTTCTATATGGTGGCGTGAAAGTCTTGCAAATTTATTCGGGGACTTGGCCAAGTGCGACAAATGCGGCTCTCACAACGTCGAGAAGGACAGCAATATTTTAGATGTCTGGTTTGATTCCGGAGTCTCTCACATGTCAGTACTAAATGAAAGATTCGGACTCAATTGGCCGTGTGATATGTATCTTGAAGGCAGCGACCAACACCGGGGCTGGTTCCAGTCTTCATTACTCACAGCTACAGCAATCAAAGGCGAGGCACCCTACAAACAAGTTTTGACTCACGGTTTTACGCTTGATGGTGAAGGCCGTAAAATGTCAAAGTCTCTGGGAAATACTGTCGCGCCTAAAGAAGTTTGCGATGAGTTCGGAGCTGATATTTTGCGTTTATGGGTTGCTTCAACAGATTATCGCAATGACGTTAGAATCTCTAAGGAAATCCTAAAATCTTTGTCAGAGACCTACAGGCGAATCAGAAATACAGCGCGGTTCTTGCTGGGCAACTTGCACGACTTCAGCCCCGAAAAAAATTCACTCCCATACGATAAATTATTGTCAATGGATAAATGGATTCTTGACCGCCTGCACAGGATCATTAAACGTGTACGCGAGGCATTTGAGGATTACGAGTTTCATGTGCCTGTGTCGATGATTCATTCTTTCTGCGTTAATGAGTTGAGCGCGTTTTATCTCGATATCAGCAAAGACAGATTATACGTTGAAGGCGTTGACTCACTCACCCGACGCAGCGCACAAACTGCAATGTGGGAGATTCTTTCATGTTTGACTCGAATGTTAGCGCCGTTAATCAGTTTCACAGCTGAAGAAATTTGGCAGGAAATGAGACAGATAGACTCTAGCCTTCCTGAGAGCATATTTTTATCTGACTTCCCAGAGCAGGACAACGCAAAATTAAATGACGAGCTTAATTCTTTATGGGACGAAGCAGTTAATTTCAAGAGTGCAATTAGCCGCATGCTTGAGACTATGAGATCAGATAAAACAATCGGGACTTCACTTGAAGCAGCTGTACAGGTCAAGAAAGATAAATCACTTGCTAAACTCGCTGACTCATTCACGACCGATGAACTTGCAGATATTGCTATTGTCTCAAAATTTGAATGGGTCGAAAATTTGACTCTGCCGAAATTATTTGTTGACTCTGAAACAGGCTTTGAGATCGCCGGAGGATTCACAACTGGTAATAAATGCCCTCGCTGCTGGAAATATTCAGAGCATGTGAACGAACACGGACTTTGTGAGAGGTGCGCCCATGTTATGCACGAAGCATAGTGATGCAAAATTACAGGATTTAGGCGGGGGAGTCTCGCGCAGGATTCTGGCATACACTGAAAAATTAATGATCGTTGAAGTAAATTTTTGTGCAGGAAGTATAGGCAGTGTCCACACTCACCCGCATTCACAGAACGTTTATATAATTTCAGGGCGATTCAGATTCAACGTTGACGGCCAAGAAGTAGAAGTCAGCGCAGGGGATTCACTTGCATTTACTCCGAATTTGCCGCACGGGACTGTATGTATTGAAACGGGGACTCTGTTAGACATTTTTACGCCCATGAGAGAAGATTTTATCAGTAAATAATTTGCTGCTGTTCCCTCTGTGAAATATCAGGGGGATTTTTTTTATTATTGCAATATAGAAATTTTTTGCTACACTTACACGGTAAATACTCAATTCATAAAGAGGGAATATATACAATGCAACACAAATTTATTAAGCATTTTATAAGTG
The DNA here is from genome assembly GCA_017443945.1 of Synergistaceae bacterium. Taxonomy (NCBI): domain Bacteria; kingdom Thermotogati; phylum Synergistota; class Synergistia; order Synergistales; family Synergistaceae; species Synergistaceae bacterium. The sequence continues at coordinate 22,431 of JAFSXS010000012.1, read as the reverse complement.
TGTTAGTTCTAACTGTAACCGTGTTCAACGGGATAGCACTAACTAACGTCAAGGCCTATGCTGTTACTCCGCAGCAAGTTAATGACGCAGTAGATAAATTCTCTAGCGCAATAGGTAAGTTTGCAGCAAAAGATGCAAGTGAGAACATAGGCAAAATCGCAAATTTCTGTAATCGTTTGGGCGGAATTACATCTGTTGCTTCAGGCGTTATCGGAGTTCTTCAGATGACCGGAATTATTAAGGATCCGACAGTACAAATGCTTGGGCAGATACTCGACGCTGTAAAAGATGTGCAGACTACGCTCGATAATATGAATCATACCCTCAATCAAATCGCGCAGGATCTTATCAATATACAGATAGCCCAGCAGGAAATATCCAGAAACAATAATGCAACTACAATGTCAACGAACTGGAATAACTTCAATACTAACTACACGGAGAAATTAGCAAATTATGTAGTTGCGTATCAGGCAAAAATTAATTCCGGTATTCAAGCATGGTGGAATCAGACTTCACACGACGGCGTTTATGTGCTCATGACGAAAAAATACACTGAAGAAGGAGCACTGACATATTCAAAGCAGAATTATAGTGCAGGACTTCCGGCAACATCCGACATCAACAATGAAACAGTAAATAAAGAATGGAGTATCGGAATCCCTTCAGCTTATATGCCTAATACAAGCGCAACGACATTTAATGTCGACACATACCGTAATGACTTCAAAAATTTAATGATTACTGCGCTTGAGAACGCTATAACAGCCAACGCACTGGATTCGAACTGCGGTGCTTCAGTAAAAAGCGAGTACAACGGCTCATCTAAGCAGGCAATGCTGGAAAGTTACGCGGAAAATGTTTTGAATACAGTAATTTATAAAATATCCTGCCAAGTCATGACTGAAAATAATTCTTGGGTAGCAGAAGTCCTAAGCAATTACACGCATTATTGCGATAACATTCTTCAGCGGGACTCAGGTATTAACGCATTCCTGAATTATATATATTTAACACATGCATTTGAGGGAGAAGTCAAAGACGACATAACTAATTTCTTAGATGCTATGATAGCACAGGTCGGTTTCTACGGAGAATTTGCACTTACCTGCGCGGGTCAGGACAGTTTGCAGACAACGGACACAAAAACACAAATACGGGACTACTTCGTAAATACTGTATTAAGCATTAATAACAGGAAAAGTAAAGCCATTACCGGATATGATAATTACTGCTACATCACCGGAACGATACTTCAAGCGTCAACGCCGAAAATTAGTTATAGTATGAATATACATCTTTCAGCCAAGGGCCTCACATATGACGGCTGCGATGTAAATAATTGGTCTCTAGAAAATATATCTACTATCGTAGACAGTGTTTATTTGCCGATAATCTACAAGCAGTATACGAAATTGCCTCAGGGAACAAATAGTTTTGGAGAATATCTCCACAAGTACGGAGCACAGGGTGATACCGATAATAAGATCTATATGACTAACTACCGCGGGGCGGAGGATTTTTCCTTTGGGGAAGGTATATATATGAAGGCGACCAAGTATGTTGGTGATTATTTTTCCGATGGGAGCTGGTATCATATTGATGTCGGCACAGGTTCAAAAGTGGAACAACAATATTATCACTGCCATGATAAAGTAATGGCGGATTTATTTGATTGTAGTAACGGCAACCCGCCTTCAAATACGATGCTTGCTGCAAGGGCTCTGTACGGTGAATCGCATTGGTACTGGGGCTTTGATGAAGCATGGGCGTTCCATACAGAGCCTTCTGGTGTTGATTTTGCTGCCTGGGATAGTGGCAAGGTAACGTGTTACTTTTTTGTAGATACACTGTCTTCTCAAGTTTATCATGGCAGCGTCATTACAGCAGGCAGGACGTCAGATATAAGTTCTATAGCCAGCCTTAATTTAGATATTGATTCATCTGACATTGAAAACCCGTTCTATGCATTTGAGTGTGTGACTCTGACTCCTGGAATTTCCGACAATGACACCCCGCACTATATGAATCTCAGCAAAGATATTACTGACGTTTTGCTTGAGAGTGATTCATTCACATATACCGGTGATCCGATCGAGCCTGCTGTAACAGTTTTATGCAGTGATGATATTGTGCCTGAAGACGGCTATACAGTAACGTATATTAATAATACAGAGTCCGGCGATCATGCAGTAGTCAGAGTACAAGGCGTTGGGGACTATTCAGGAACGATAACGAGACACTTTATGATAAGTAGTTCAAATTATGCAGGTTCAGGCAGCGGAGGCTGTAATGCAATTAGCGGCTTAGGTGCTGTATTAGGACTTGTATTCGTGATTAAGAGATTCCGCAGACATTAATAATTACACACACATAATGCCCCGGTTTTCACGAGCCGGGGTAATTTTTTTCCTTCATATGTGAATGACATTATCATACAAAGATGGGATTGCACTTTGAATAATTCTAAACTTTGTGCCGTGATTATGTCCTGTGCGTGCGTCAATATTTCGTTCTCGTATGTTCAGCAGAAATTTATCAAGAGAGAAGCCCGACAATTGCATAATATCTGAATATCTGTAAAAATATTCTCCGTTTTCCTGTTTCACATCAGCTATTATGTAGAAACAATTTCCTAATTTTATCCCGGCCTTATGATATAAATCGTAAAATCCCCAGTACGGCATATAATCTTTATCATATTTCAGCCTGCAATTTTTTATAAGCTCGTTTTTCCAGTCAGCTGCTTCACCGCCTATTTTATCAGGATCAAAGTTTATTGTTACTCTTTCATTTTTTGAGTCTATGTCAACAAAGAATCCCCGCAATGTAGGCCGCATATAACATAAAGTCTGCCTAAAACTTTTTTCGCTGTCAGGATACTTTATTCCGGCTTCTTTATGTCTCCAGCCGTAATTCAATAAAAGATAGTCAACTATATGCAATGCTCTCGGCGAAGGTTCCAAATGAAATAACGTCAACAAAGCTGTAGTATTTCTTCTTTGAGTCTTTAATTCCCATTCAGCAGCATTAGGAATAGGCAAATTATTTTCTGCAATGCCTAATAAATCCTCAAGTGTATTTCCTATTGCACCGTCATTATTTGTATTACGATGATTCTTTATCCAGCCGATATTTCTTATTTCCTTCAAAGCGGCAATAAGAGTTCTCTTTGTGTACTTCGTAACTGACATGATAGTCTCTCCTTGGCCATTTCGCAGTATTCCGGGGCAATCTCTATACCGATAAAATTTCTGTCAAGTTTTTTCGCCGCAACTGCCGTAGTACCGCTGCCCATAAACGGATCTAAAATTATGTTCGCGTTCGTACTTGATATTATGCGTTCAATCAAAGCTACTGGGAACGGTGCCGGGTGCTTATTCTTCATTTCTTGCGGGAACTCCCACACATCACCGAATGAGTTTGCGTGCGGAACGAGTTTAAATGCTGGTTTCGCTATCAGATATATAACTTCATAAGTAGGCAGAAAATAGCCGGGATTGAAATTTATTCCGCCCTTACGCCTCCAGATTATTATTTGCCTGAGGGGAAAACCGTCAATTATTTCGCGTCTGTCTTGAAGCAAACCGTTTTGCACACGCCATTTGTGATTATAAAATATTGCTCCGTCGTCAGTTATGAGTCTCATCATTTCACTTAGACATTCACGCTGCCACTTCACATATTTGTCATAGGGCATATTGTCGTCGTAAGTTGAGTAACCTTTTATTAGCGCAGCATTAGCCCATTTTCCGCAGCTCCCGTTTTTAAGGCCGTTTCCCGTTGAGTTCTTCAAGTTATAGGGCGGTGATGTAACAACTAAATCAACGCTCTTGTCAGGAATCTTTTGCATTTCCTCGACAGCGTCCCCGCAAAGAAATAAATTTTTTATCTCGTCGATTTTGTACATATTTGAAATTATAGCGTGAAGTTAAATTTTTTTCTGCTAAAATATTCTAAACTTTTTTACGCTGATATTTATTTATGAAGGAGAGTAATTTTTTTATGGCACGCGTTTATTATGAGAAAGACTGTGATTTAGGCAAACTTACAGGCAAGAAAATTGCTATCATCGGCTACGGTTCACAAGGCCACGCACACGCAATGAACTTACGCGACTCCGGCTGTGATGTCATCGTCGGACTCTACAAGGGCGGAAAATCTTGGCCGATCGCTGAGAAAGACGGCTTTACAGTTATGACCGTCAGTGAATGCACTAAGGCAGCAGATATTATTATGATACTCATCAATGACGAGAAGCAAGCCGACATGTACAAATCCGAAATCGCACCCTACTTGACAGAAGGAAAAACTATCGCATTTGCTCACGGGTTCAATATTCGTTATAAGCAAATAGTTGCACCTAAGGGAGTAGATGTCTTCATGGCTGCACCTAAGGGACCCGGCCACACTGTAAGAAGTCAATATGTCGCGGGTAAAGGAGTTCCATGTCTCGTTGCTGTTGAACAGGACGCGTCCGGAAAATGTCTCGACACTGCACTTGCTTATATCGCTGGAATCGGAGGTGCGCGCGCAGGAGTCCTCGAAACAACAATGCAGCAGGAAACAGAAACTGATTTATTCGGTGAACAAACTGTTTTGTGCGGAGGAGTCGTCGATTTAATGCAGTGCGGATTTGAAGTTCTTTGCGAGGCTGGTTATGATCCTGTCAACGCTTATTTTGAATGCATTCACGAGATGAAATTAATTATTGATCTCGTCAACAGAGGCGGAGTCGCTGCTATGAATTATTCAATCTCTGACACGGCTGAATTTGGCGAGTACGTATCAGGCCCGCGCGTTTTACCTCATGACAAAGTAAAAGCTAACATGCGAAAAGTTTTAGCTGACATTCAGGACGGAACTTTTGCAGGACGCTGGATCGCAGAAAACAAAAACGGCCGCACATTCTTTAACTCAAAGCGCGATCAATTGGCCAAGCACCCTATGGAAGTAATCGGCAAGGAATTACGCGAACAAATGTTATGGAAGGACGGTTCAAGCCTTGACGACGTATCGAAGTGATAATATCAAATCGGGCGTTGAGAGAACTCCTAATTTGAGTCTGCTTTATGCGCTCGGGTTCACGAAAGAAGAAATTTCACGCCCTATAATCGGAGTCGTTAATTCCTTCAGCGAGATAGTGCCAGGTCATATGCACTTGAATCAAATCGCAGAGGCCGTCAAAGCAGGAATCAGAGCAGCAGGAGGAACGCCTATAATGTTTCCTGCTATTGCTGTGTGCGACGGGATTGCAATGGGTCATATCGGGATGAAATATTCTTTGGTCTCGCGTGATTTAATTGCAGACTCTACAGAAGCAATGACTCTAGCTCATCAGTTCGACGGGCTTGTAATGATTCCTAACTGCGATAAAAACGTTCCCGGCTTATTAATGGCAGCTGCACGCGTAAATATTCCTACAATTTTTTGTGCGGGAGGACCTATGCTCGCAGGACACTTGAAGGACGGCCGGCGCACTTGTTTGAGTCATATGTTCGAGGCTGTAGGAGCTTATCACGCAGGAAAACTTGACGAGGCCGGAGTCAATGACTATACAGAAAATGCCTGCCCTTCGTGCGGTTCATGTTCAGGAATGTACACGGCTAATTCTATGAACTGTTTGACTGAAGCTATCGGCATGTCATTAAGGGGCAACGGGACGATTCCAGCTCCTTACTCCGCAAGAATAAGACTCGCGAAATTAACCGGCATGAAAATTATGGAACTCGTCGAGAAAAATATTTGTCCGCGCGATATTATGACTCAGCAAGCATTCAATAACGCAGAGGCCGTTGACATGGCGTTAGGCTGCTCAACAAATACAATGCTCCATTTGCCTGCAATTGCTCACGAGGCCGGAATAACTATAGATTTAAGCCACGCAAACGAAATCAGCGAACGCACCCCGAATTTATGCCACTTAGCGCCGGCTGGTGATACTTTCATGGAAGATCTTGACCGCGCCGGAGGAGTCTATGCCGTAATGAATGAGCTTGCGAAGAAAAATTTAATTGACACGAGTTTAATTACTGCAACGGGAAAAACTGTCGCTGAAAATATCGCAGACGCACATAACCTCAACGAAAATATTATACGCCCGATCGATAAGCCATATTCACCGAACGGAGGAATCGCAGTATTAAAGGGTAATCTCGCCCCGGACGGCTGCGTTGTGAAGAGGTCTGCTGTAGCTCCTGAAATGATGAAGCACGAAGGCCCCGCAAGAGTCTTTGACTCAGAAGATGACGCAATCAAAGCAATTTATTCCGGAGAAGTCATCAAGCCCGGCGACGTTATTGTAATTCGCTATGAAGGACCAAAGGGAGGCCCCGGAATGCGCGAAATGTTGAATCCTACAAGCGCAATTTGCGGAATGGGACTCGATACAAGCGTTGCACTTATCACTGACGGCAGATTTTCAGGCGCAACAAGGGGAGCAAGTATCGGCCATGTTTCACCGGAAGCAGCTGCAGGAGGTAATATCGGACTCGTTCATGAAGGTGATATTATTGCGATTGACATAAATAATTACAGCATAACTCTGAAAGTTTCTGATGAGGAACTCGCAAAACGCCGCGAAAATTGGACTCCCAACGAGCCAAAAATTAAAACCGGTTATCTTGCGCGTTATGCAAAACTCGTTACGAGTGCCGACAAAGGCGCAATACTCGAATAAAAATTTTTCCCCGGTCATTAACGGCCGGGAATTTTTTTTGCGCTACTTATTGCCCCAGACTACTAAGCATTCACCGGGATAATCAATTTCGATTCTTGAGGAACCGGGTATAATCTTCATAAATTCATCGACAGAATAGCCGCTAAAACAATTCTCAGAAAATTCATTCCAAGTTATATAGCCCGCTTTTGATTTCAAGATTACTTTTTCCATGTAATAATCCTGAATCTCGCGCCTTAATTCAGTGAAAGCATAATTACTCATGAAGAAATCATAATTGTCACTCACATAAATATGTCTGCCGTCGATGTAACGAATATTTCTGCGTCCCTCGTCGTAGTGAGACAAAAATTTTTCAGCGAGGCCAAGTACTTCCGGCAGATCAAAAAGTGAATATGATTCTATCGGTAATTTGTTTATTATGATTCTGCATTGTCCGCCGTAACCGACTCCTATTTCTGCAACAGTTTTTATTTCGCTTGTGTCGAACATTGAAATTATATCGCCGAGAACTTTTACATATCTGATTGTAGTGCTTGAGAGATTAATTTTCCCGCCGTCAAATTTTACGGGATATACTCTCGGATTGCCGTAGAGGTCATTTTTTGCAAATTCCCGCCAGTCTTCAAATGTCGGACTGAAATTTGGAATCTTTGCAATTAATTTCAACATATGGCTGCCGTATTCTTCTTGTTCGCTGGTACATTCAAGAATGCGGTTATAGAAACAATTGCGCTTGAAATCTTTAAACACTGAATCATATTTTGAAGCAAGATAGCACACTAAAGGATATAACTGCGAAAATAACGCACAACAGGCCTTAACGCTGGAAAATGTTTCTTCATGAACTCACGCATTATGACTCCTCCTCATAGAGCAAGAATCATTACGCAACGAGAATAAATTTAACTGGGAATCATTAAGACAATAAGAACCGATAACCGATAACCGATAACCGATAACCAATTTTACAAAATTATGAATCATGTGTCAAGCCCCTTTCATAAAAAATTTTGTGATTCATTATACTATGAGTCCCGAAATTTTTTGCTGTTTATCGCATTCTCCCATAAGCCGCGCATAACAAAAATTGAATTCAATCTATTATCAATCAGCAGCATATAACCAAGAGGCTCAAGAATTTCACACACTTCCGGAATATGATGAACTTTCCGGCCATACTCCCATGTCTCTGTGCAAATAACTTTTGGGAGCGAAGGACAATCTTTTAACGTGCGTAAAATAATTTCGTCGAGTCCTTCCGTATCGAGCGACATAAAATCAGGAAAGACTCCCGCGCAATATTTATCGATTATAGATTTTAGCGTGATAACATTTACATTTATTGTGCCGATTATATTAAACCCGTGATTATCGCGATATGATTCTGCTTCCTGCTTTGAGAAAGTGCTTAAAGTGTCAGCGTCCATTAAGTAAAATTGCATGACAGAATCTGACTCGCCTATTCCGGCCATAATGTTAATATCTTCTTTGCGGGCTGATTCGATTCTCTTGAATAAAATCGGATTTGGTTCGATGTTAATTCCCCGTGAGCCTTGATCGTAAAATAATGCTGTGTTGCTGCGTAAAAACGGGTCATTTGCTCCAATGTCAATATATGAAGGCTTCTCAATTCCGAGACACTCAAATATAGCGCGTATTATGCAGTCTTCGCCAAATTGTGAGTAAGTAGCTCCGCAGTTAATAACATGTCCGTCCTTCTGCGCGATACATCCCCCCCCCCCCCCCTAGTGTAAATTGCGTAGACTTTATAAAATGTTGTTGCCTTGATTTTGCGCTTAATGAAACCGGGAATAAACTTTGTAAACTTCATAAATATTAATCCTTTCATAAAAATTTTTGTACATTATAGCGAAAACACTTTAGTCAAAAGCAAAAAACTTTTTACAACCGGTGCTACTCCCGTTGCTAGCAGCATAAACAAGTATGACATAATATACAAAAAGTTTTTACTGCTATTAAAGTGTGCTGACTGTATTATTATACATAATTTAGCACGAACAATAACACTACCCACCTTGCAGAACCCAAAATTAACGCATAATCCGCACTATAATTTATATTGCGCAATAAATTTTTTGTACACTATTATAGATACAAGAGTCATCATTATATCCGCGATAACTTGCGTCCATACTATTCCGTACATCCCGAAAATATAATTTAACACGAACAATAACGGAATATTAAACACTACCCACCTTGCAGAACCCAAAATTAACGCACGATCCCCCATCCCAACAGCTTGAAAAAAGTTCACCAAGTGAAAGCATATAAACATAAACGGTGTCGCAAGAGTCCTCGCGCGCAAAAAATGAGTCCCTAATTCAACAGTTTTAGAGTCCTCAATAAAAATTTTCATAATGTCTGCCGCAAAAATCTCGTACAATGCAACACTCACAAATCCAATTACAAGCCCCACTAATCGCGAAAAATTTACAGCCTCACGCATTCTCGCAAAATTTCCCGACGAATAATTATAAGCTGCTAATGGCATCATTCCCATACAAAGCCCTATTCCGACATTTAACGGCAGTCTCTCAGCTTTCAAAACTATCCCGACAGCAGCTAAAGGCACATCACCATAAAGCGACATTAATTTATCGATTATAATATACGTAACGTCAAATAAAGTTACGGCAATTGCAGCAGGTACTCCCACATAAAAAATTGACTTGATATTTTGCAGGGACGCACGAAAATTTTTTATTGACAGCGATAAAATGCTATTCTTCAACCTGCATATCACAATCAGGAAATACACGCATATAATCAAATTTGATAACATTGTAGCGATGCCCGCCCCGAGAACTTCATAACCCTTTGGCAGCAAGACAAACATAAATAACGGGTCAAGAAAAATATTTATTATTCCTCCCATTGAGACACCAAAACCGGCCTGCTTTGCATATCCAGTCGAACGCAGAAAATTTGCGAGAGTCATTCCTAAAATTGTCGGAATCGCTCCTATTACTATAACGCAAAAAGTATATTGTCCGGCAAATAAAATCGTGTCAGGACTCGCGCCCAAAAGTTTTAATACAGGATCCATGAAAATATAAATCAATCCCGCATAAATTCCAGCCGTCAAAATTGTCATGTAAAAGCAAAATGAGCTTACGGACTTTGCTTCATCGTTACGTCCTGCACCCATTAAACGCGATATTAACGTGCCTCCGCCGACTCCGAATAAATTTGCAAACGTTATCGAAATATTGAATACCGGCAATAATAACGAGACTCCGGCGACCATTAAATGATTATTTGTGCGTCCGATAAAAAACGTGTCAGCAAGATTATAAATCAATATAATTAATTGCCCGAATATCATCGGTATAGCGAGCTCTGCAAGTGCCTTCGGGATAGGCCAAGACTCAAAAATTGCTTGTTTATCTTCGTTAGTCTTCATGATAAATTATTCCTTCTTTATGTTTGCTTTGATTCCGTGAGTGAGTGCTAATAATCGTTCAGGTTCAACGGGGAAAAACGCGTGATCCGTACCTGCTGCACTCCAGACTATTTTATGCGTGAATAAATCTTCATCGAGGACAGCCGGCAAATTTTCAGAATAACCAAGCGGGGGAACGCCTCCAATTTTGAAACCGTAGCGCGCAAAGACTTCATCAGGACTCATCATGCGGCCTCGTTTGCCTCCGAGTGATAGTGCTGCAAGTTTTGAGTCGACTTTATTTGCACCGCTCATTAAGATTAAACAGGGCTGCTTCTTGTCCAGTATAAATATTAAACTCTTCAAGATTTCGCCGGGTGTTACTCCGATTGCGTTTGCTGCGTCATCAACTGTAAAAATTGTGTTGTCAGAAATTTTTATCTCAATGTCAGAGGCTCCGAGCTTGTCAAGTGAGTCTCTAACTTTATGAATCGCTTCGACCATAAAAAATTTTTGCTCCCTTATGTAAAATTATATTACTCAGAATTTTAGCAGATTAATTGATACAATTTTGCAGAAAATTTCTATAAAGTCTTTCGGAAACGTGCATTTATAATTACGGACGGGGAAAAACGGGGTGCACACGTACAACAAATATTCAAGTTTTTTTGTCATAGCTTCCAGAAAATGTTTATTGTGCGGGCAAAAAAATATGTCAGCGCGATAAAGTAATTAGTTTTGTGCGTCAAGATAAATTGCTGTAAAAATTTTTTCGAGAATTTATTTGTTGATATAAAAATTTTTTACTCTGTGAATCATTGCGATAATAGAAATTAACTCACATTTTTGTATTGGTAAAAGTATTAGTAAAATATTTTTCTGGGATTTATAAATTTTCGCGGGAATTTTCTTTATACATTATATACTGAGAATACTTTAAAATCTATAAATGCAAACCTTTTTACAATCGGTGCCGGTCCCGTTTGCAGCATAAACAAGTATGACATAATTTGCGTGCATTCTCTCTCGCTGATAAAATCTTTCTCACATACTTAAAAGAGGGGAAAATTATATAATGTCATTAAAGCAGGATAAAGCAGTCGAACTCAAGAACAGAACCGGTAACGCACATTATAATTGCTGTCAGGCTGTTGCGTGCATGTTTGCCGATGAAGTAGGACTCGACGAAAATATTTTACGGAGACTCGGCGCGGGCTTCGGTTTGGGTATGGGCTGCACTGAAGGGACTTGCGGAGCTTTGTGCGGTGCTGAAATGATTCTTGGCCTCACAAAATATAAAGGCTCTCCAATTCGTGATAAAGCTGCTGAACTTCACAAAAAATTTGCGGATAAGTGCGGGGCTTCAATCTGCAAAGAAATAAAAGGAGTCGGCACAGGTAAAATTTTATGTTCATGCGATGACTGCGTAAGAAACGGAGTCGAACTCGTCGAAGAATTTATAAAATCGTAAAAAAGGGGCTTGACAAAATATTATGAGTCGTGTAAAATCGCACATCACATCACATCACATCACATCACTATTATTATGCATTTAAGCAGCTTGTGAAAAAATTAGTTGGCGCAAAAAATGTAATGCGGGTCAGACGCTTAAAGAGTGCATTATCCGCCGCAAAAGATGAATGGAACAAATCAGCCGGGACTCTGAAAACAGGACGCGGGGAAAAAATTTTATCTGTTCTTATGTCCGTTCATATGCTCGAAAAAGGTCTAGTAATGGGCAACACAAAATATCTCAACGCAATAAATTATAGCGCACTGATTCAAAATATCGCTGAATTAATAGAATCCGGAATTAGCGCAAATAATTTCGAGACGGCCGGAAGTATTGCGATAATAAAATCTGCGTTGAATGCCATTTCAGGCCATGAGAGCGAGAAGAGCGAATTAGACTCACTCATCGCAAAATATAATATCCCGCAAAATATTTTCAAGGGAGGCTGCGAACGTTTTGCAAAGTCAGAAATTTTCAAGTATACTCCGCAGAATTGGCGCGAATTTGTGAGAACCCGGCATTCAATCAGAAAATTTAAGGATTCAATCATAAGCAGCGAAATAATAAATTCCATAATCGACGACGCAAAATATTATCCTTCAGCGTGTAACAGACAGCCATGCAAAGTTTATTACTCGTCTAATCCGGAAATTACAGCAAAAATCTTGAGAAATTGCGACGGTTTTGTAACGGGTGCGGGGTGCGTGCATAATTGTTTTATTGTAACTTGCGACAGAGCATTATTTTATTCTGCTGAACTTAACGATCAGGAATTATTAAACGCTGGGATTTTTCTGGGCTATCTAGTTATGTCGATACATGCTCACGGGCTTGGGTCTTGCTTGTTTCAGTTCTTGCAGATAAATAACAGGCAGGAATTAATTAAACGCGAATTTGGCATTAAACCCGGTGAAATAATTGCAGCTTTTATCGGGTTCGGTGAACTTGACGAGGAAGTTATTACAGCTTGTGCACAAAGAAGGCCGTTAGACTCTATTATAAACGTGATAAAATAATTTCATGCTAAAAATTTACGTAAAAAGGAGCTTGACTTTTTTCATGGACACATATAAGGATAATATAATAGGAGTCAGGAGTCAGGAGTCAGGAGTCAGGAGTCAGGAGTCAGGAGTCAGGAGTCAGAGAAATTCTGCGCTTGAACTCTTGAGGATTGTTGCAATGTTAATGATAGTCTCTTGTCATGTAGGGCAGATGTTTTTTTATTATTTCTCGATGCAATTTCGCTTACCATTTAATATTTCGACGATTAATACTCTTTGGGGGCAGTTTATCACAATGGGGGGAGCTTTAGGAAATGACATATTTATTTTAATTTCCGGATATTTCCTCGCAAAGTCTCATGAAGCAAAACCGATGAGATTATTAAATTTATGGCTGCGGATATTCTTTTATTCAGTAACATTTTTCTTGATATTCACTATTTCCGGGCTTGAACCTTTTTCGATTAAGACAATGCTTCAGTGTATTCTGCCTGTCGTAAAAAATCAATGGTGGTTTATGACCGCATATTTTGTGATATATATATTTCATCCATACATAAATATTTTTCTGCGTGCAATGAGTCACGATGAATACAAGAAATTTTTAATTACGCTTGTGTTGTGCTGGTGTATAATTCCGACCGTGTTTAAGTCATATTATCAAGAAAGATTTGTAACTCTTGTGTGCCTTTATTTTATTGCCGGTTATATAAGGCTATGGGCGGATGATTTTGGGAGTAAAAAATTTATTTGGCTGGGATTTGGTTCTATTGCGATAAATTATTTGTCGATTGTAACATTTGATTTATTAGGCGTGAAAATTCCATATTTTGTGGGACAGACATATTTTTTATGCGGAATGATGGGGCCGTTTACAGTTTTTGGCACAGTATCATTGCTTATCGGGTTTAAACATCTTCATATTCACAGCAGATTATTAAATTTAACAGCGTCGGCCGTTTTGGGAGTGTACTTGATTCACATGAATAGATTTGTTTGGCCGTTCATTCGTGAAAATTGTAAAGCTCTTATTTTTAGTGTGCATGACAGTCCTTATTTAATCCCGTGTACTATTTTAGCAATTTTTCTCGTGTATATTTCCTGCACTGTAATTGAAATAATGCGCTCTAAAATATTTAAGACTCTTTCACGCGGCCGACTCTCATAAAATAATAAATCCCCCCGTAGAAGCTGTACAGGGGGAAATAAATTTTTTTACTTGCCGGGCTTGCCTAACAATTTAAACATGTTACTCTTGTAGAACTCGACTCCGGGCTGGTCAAACGGGTTAATGCCGCCGATATAACCTGACACTCCGCAAGCATACTCAAAGAAATAGAATAATTCTCCGAGCGATTTCTCGTCCTGTTCGGGAATGCTGATAAATAAATTTGCGACTCCTCCGTCGACGTGTGCTGCAATAGTGCCTTTCATCGCGCATTGATTGACGTAGCTCATTTTTTTGCCTGCGAGATAATTCAAGCCGTCGAGGTTATTTTCTTCTGACTTGAGCTCGAAATCTTTGCGGGCATTCTCGATATTTAATACAGTCTCGAACATGATTCTAGAGCCGTCCTGTATAAATTGTCCCATTGAGTGAAGATCCGTCGTTAAATCAACACTGGCCGGCATGATTCCGCGCTGGTCTTTGCCTTCACTCTCGCCGTAAAGCTGCTTCCACCATTCTGAAATATAATGCATTGAAGGCTCATAGTTTGCGAGAATTTCAACAGTTTTGCCTTTGTTGCGCATGATATTTCTTAACGCCGCATACTGTAACGCAGGGTTATTCTCGAACGCATTATTTAACGCGATCTCACGTCCTGCCGCCGCTCCTGCCATAAGTGCGTCAATGTCTGCACCGCTCACAGCAATAGGCAATAATCCAACAGCAGTAAGAACAGAAAATCTCCCGCCTACATCATCAGGAATTACAAAAGTTTCGTAGCCTTCATTATCAGCAAGAGTCTTTAATGCGCCTCTAGCCTTGTCGGTTGTTGCGTAGATTCGTTTTGCTGCGCCTTCTTGGCCGTATTTCTTGATTAATAATTCGCGGAAGACTCTAAAAGCTATGGCCGTTTCTGTTGTAGTGCCTGATTTAGAGATTACGTTAATTGAGAAGTCCTGACCTTCGAGCAAGTCAATAACGTCCTGAATATAAGTCCCGTTCATGCTGTTGCCGATGTAATAAATTCTTGGAGTCTTGCGGGCTTCCTTTGTCATCTCGTTATAGAATCCGTGACGCAGAAATTCAATAGCTGCCCTTGCGCCTAAATATGAACCTCCGATACCAGCAACAAGCAAAACATCTGAATCGCTCTGAATTTTTTTCGCGGCTGCCTTAATGCGTGCAAATTCGTCTTTGTCGTAATTGACGGGAAGATCTATCCAGCCTAAGAAGTCATTGCCCTCGCCCTTACGTGATTTGAGTCTCTCGGCGGCATTGAGGGTGATAACTTTCATGCTTTCGACCTCGTGAGCGCGTACAAATTTTAAAGCGTTTTCGTAATTGAAGCTCGTCATTAAAATATTTACCTCCTGCAAAAATATAAGTTCATGGGTAAATTATATTTTATTGCGCGATTCCGTTCACGTAAAGGGTATAAGAGCCTTTATTTATTGTGCCGTTATTTGTCAATGAGCTCACATAAGAATTTCCCGTTAGAGTCCAAGTACAGCCGGAAGCAATATTTACAGCAACAGTGCCGCCTGAAGTCGTTAAACTCTTATTAATTGCGCCGTTAAAAGTTGACGAGCTTGTGAGATTCATATTTAATGACGATGTAGAGTCAATTGTAATATCTCCTGTTATGGCTTGATTCGTTGCGTTGAGTGTAACTGCTGCACCGTCGCCCCATGCTGCTTCGGAAGAGTTCAGGAAAATATTATCACTGTCATTATTAGTAATTGTTGAATCCTCAAGATTTATTATTGCTGTCGTGTGAGTCGTGAAGAATACAGCACCATTTTGATTTGTAAAGCTGCAATTTTTCATTGTGAATGTGCCTGTACCGTCGCTCGCGTCGCCTGAACCTGACTGATAAATCATTACTCCGTGATAGCTCGTGTCTTGACCGTTTAATTTCGTGTGATTAGCTGTTAAATTGCATTGATCAAGAGTTACGGAATTACCGCCCTCAATTACAACGCCTTCTGAAGCCTGAGACTCTAAATCTGCCCCGCTGACTGTAATATCTGCCGTGCAATAAATTACTGGCGAACCTGTGCCGCTTGTCGTGTAAGTTCCTCCGTCAACAGTAACAGTGCCGCCTCCTTTGTCGGATCTGATTGCAGCTGCTGAATTTCCCGATGTCGTGATAGTCAAGTCTGTAGCGTTCATAGTTCCTCCGCCGGTTGTCATGATTCCGCCTGAGTTGCTGCTATAAGTCTTTATCGTCGTGTTAGAGACGTTGACCGTACCGCCGTAAGCAAACACAGCATTTGCATATCTTGCGTCAGTTGATACATAAGAATCAGTAAGAGTCAGAGTCGCACCGTTTGAAGACAATACAGCCGCATTTGTTCCGTAAAAATCTGCGTTTTCACTGCTGGAACTTGCTGCACCGCTCTTATAAATCGTAATGTTTGAATATGTACCTGTTGAGCTTGACCCAGTGAGAGATATTGCGTGAGTGTCGCTGTCTGTAACTGTTATAATTTCGCCTGATTGAGTGTCTTCACCCGTGTTTGTTCCTGAATCTGAACTTGTGCTTGGAGTCCCTGGAGAACCTCCGCACCCTGACAGCGCAAAAACTGCCAGCATTAAGACGAGCATACATAACAAAAATTTTTTACTGCTCATAAATTATAGCCTCCTTAATAAATTTTCCATTTTGTCCATTGCCTGAATAAGAGTTTCCATTGATTGAGTGCAGGCGATTCTGATATAACCTTCACCCGATTCACCGAATGCACTTCCGGGCAATACAGCAACGTTAGCATCCTGCAGCAGCTTCCAAGTAAATGCTTCACTGTCTAAACCTGTACCGCTAATGTTTGGAAATAAATAGAATGCCCCTTCAGGCTGTGCACACTTTACGCCCTTCATAGCGTTTAATCTATCAACAACGTATTTCATGCGTTCACCGAAAATTTTTGCGCGGGCTTTGACTTTCTCGTCCTGAGTGTTCATTGCGTAGGCTGCTGCTTTCTGCGATAAAGTGTTGACCCCGTATGTTTGGAAAGAAGATAACACGCACATTGTATTAATTACGTTCTTTGGCGCAAACAAATAACCGATTCGCCAGCCTGTCATGCAGTGAGATTTTGATACACCCGACGCTAATAAAGTGCGTTCCTTCATGCCGGGTAAATTAGCAAAACAAATATGCTCGCCCTTGAATACCATTGACTCGTAAATTTCATCGCTGAGGACAAATAAATTTTTCTCGATAACAAATTCTGCAATGTCTTCCAGCTGCTTGAGACTCGCGACTCTTCCTGAAGGGTTGCCGGGATAATTTAATATTATTGCGCGCGTTTTATCGGTGCAGGCTGCTTTTAGTTCGTCGATTGTCGGGGCAAAATTATTTTCCTCACGAGTCTTAACGCCGACGGGTACTCCTCCGCTGTATCTGATTTGTGCTTCATAGGGCGTAAAATAAGGTTCGATTAACATTACTTCATCGCCGGGATTTAATAACGCCTCGAATGCCAGCCACGGAATATGTAAGCCTCCGACAGTGATTAGAACTTCATCGGGATTAGCTTTAAAACCGTGATGACGTTCCCAATAATTACAGGCCGCTTCTCTCACGTCAAGAAAGCCCTGCAACGGAGGATAATGCGTAAAACCTTCTTTCGCGCCTCTTGCACCTGCGTCAACGATGTCGGGTTCTGTTACAAAATCGGGTTCTCCTATGCTGAGATTCAAGACTCCCTGCATTTCTTCAATTGCACGAAAGACTCTGACCATGCCGGACGGTTTTGTTTTGCTGAATTTCTTTGCGAGTTCCATAATAAATTAACACTCCTTAAAAAATTTTATTCATTCGGCCAATTTCTGGCGGGTAATTGCTTTATAATTTCTGCTCTTGCCTGTGCTTGACCGTCAATAGCTGCCTGAAGACTTTTTTTGTACATTAAGTCCCCGTTTTCTACGAGATTATATAAGAAAATTTCTGCGCGCTGAAAATGTTTTAATGCTTCCTTGAGATCTTGATTTGTCCCTTCGCCGTGAAGATAAGCATTTCCGAGTCTTAAATATACTTGGCCTGCACTGTAATATTGTGAAGTCTGCTCTATCATCTCAAGACAGCGGGAATAAATGATAAATGCCTCGTATAAATCTTTCTCGACGTAATAGCCGTTTTTGTACATGTCGCCGATTTTGTAGAGTGAAATAATTTCGCCCTCAAAAGCTCCGTACGCAAAATATTTAAATGCCTTCTCGTAATCAACGGGGACGCTTCTGCCGTAATAATAGCAGTAACCTAAATTCTCACGTGCCTTGCTATTCCCGTGCGAGGCGGCCATTTTGAAATAATGCACTGCTTTTGCGAAATCCTGATTACACCCTCTGCCGTCGTAGTATAAAGCTCCGAGATCGTTCATTGCGTAGTCATTACCTAATTTTATAGCTTCCTCATAAAGTTCAACTATGAAATTAAATAATTCCGGAGTCATTGCGCTTGTTTTGTCGCAGTTCATAAGGCGAGACGCAATCTCATACGGCAATAAATCATAATCGACATCTTTAATGCTCTCTAAATATTGAATAGTTTCCGGGAAAATTTCCGGGTCTAGTGCAAGTTTTTTATTTCTCACTGTATAAGCTCACTAAAATTTTAATATTTCGCCTTCATGAGGGATATAAACTCTGTCTGAGAGTCCGTTATCATTGACAAATTTTCTTGCTTGACTGCTGCTTATAGTCGTATGATTTACTGCGTCCATGTGAACAGCTATAATTTTTGCTGCGGGCATTGAGTTATACATGCGTAAAATGTCATCTGTTCCCATTATGAGACTTCCTGAGAAACCGTTTATCATTGCATAACCGGTATTCATAATAATAATTTCGGGCTTATATTGTCCGAGTGCTACATCAACATAAGGGTGCCACGTTGTATCGCCTGCGACGTAAAGTGTTGGGAAATTTTCAGCCTGCAATACAAATCCCATAGCATCACCGGCAAATTCTGCTATTTGAGGAACTGCATACATTTCATCGGGGCCGTGCTGACCTCCTGTGCGTGAGATTTTAACATTTTTGAAGGGGGTATTTTTTCCTACTACCATTACATTAGTAAAACCCTGCTCGCGAATTGTTCTAGCGTCTCCGGCATTCTGAACAAAAAACGGAATATCTTTCGGAAGAATTTTTTGCGCGTAGTCATCCCAGTGATCTAAATGAGTGTGAGTCAAAATTACCGCGTCGACTCCTTTAATTACATTTTCTGCAGGTTCGGCCAAGTCAATTAACGGGATTCTTTTATCTGAGTTAGGAGTACCATCAAAACCGGGATAAGCTCCTTTTTCCGCGAGAAATGGATCAACAAGAAACACAGAGTCTGCATAATAAATTTTTGCGGTTGCATTTCTTACATGCTGATAGCTGATATTGTCTGCACACGACACAGACGCAATTAATAATATAAATATTGCTGCGAGAATAAATTTTTTTGTCATGATATAGCCTCCTGAATAAATAAAAAAATTTCCCTCCTGCATGAATTTACAGAAGGGACTTGTTTCCAAAGTTTTATTTTATGCGATTACCATTAATACATCGCCTGTGTTGACGCTGTCGCCTGATTTGACGCGAATCTCTGTGATTTTGCCTGATGCGGTTGCGAAGACTTCATTTTCCATCTTCATAGCTTCAAGCAGTAATACAAGATCTCCGCTGTTGACTGAGTCGCCGACATTGACTTTAACGTTTAAAATTTTTCCGGGCATGGGAGCTGTTACTGTCATTGCGCCTTCTGCGACGGGTGCGGGTGCTGCGGGTGCTTCAGGTGCTGCTGCGGGAGTTGGTGCGGGTGCTGCAACTGGTGCCGGGGCTGGTGCTGCTGCGGGTGCGGGGATTGCTGCTCCTGCTCCGAGTGCTTCTACTTCGACTGTGTAAGCTGTTCCATCAACTATAACTCTATATTTATTGCTCACGATTTATTTTCTCCTTTCGTAATCGTAAAAAATTTAACGCCATCTGCGGTTTAACCTGTTGGAATTAAGCGCGAAAGTTCCGGCAGTCTTCCATAAACTTGTCCAATAGTCTCCGGCTGGTAAATATGCTCCGTTGTCTGCTTGTACAGATAAAATTTTGAAATCTGCATTTCCCGTGAACTCGATAATGGCTGCTGATATTGCTGCGACGATTTTTGCTTTATCTGCATTCATGGCCGGTTTCGCGGGAACAGTTTTTGCGGGAGCGGGCTTATTTGCTGCCGGTGCTACATCATTTTTTTTTTCGTCTTTACCGCCTGCAAAGAGTTTCATTCCGAAAATTACTGCGGTCAATGCGAGCAAAACTCCGAACACGATAGAGAATGCTACTATGCTGACATTAATAGCTCCGGAAAGTCCTTCAAAGTGCATAAAAATTTTCCTCCTATCTGTATATATTTATTAATGAGGGATTACGCCGTGTTTCTTGCTGGGCATAGTCTCACGTTTGCTTTGTACTGCCTCGATTGCCTGCCAAACTGCTTTTCTTGTTTCTTCCGGCAAAATAACTTTATCGACGTAGCCTCGTTCAGCTGCTCTATAAGGGTTAGCAAATGCTTCTCTGTATTCGTCGATTTTTTCGAGTCTCTTTGCGCTTGGGTCGTCAGCGTTGTTAATTTCATTCTTGAACACGATACTTGCTGCACCTTCTGCGCCCATTACTGCTATTTCTGCCTGAGGCCACGCAAGAACAACATCGGCTCCAAGTGATTTGCTGCTCATTGCGAGATATGCTCCGCCGTAAGCCTTGCGCATAATAACTGTAACAAGCGGCACAGTTGCTTCACTGTAGGCATATAACATTTTCGCGCCCTTACGAATGATTCCGCCGTTTTCCTGTTCAACGCCGGGCAAATATCCGGGAACATCAACAAATGTAACAATCGGAATATTAAACGAGTCGCAATGTCTGATGAATCTTGATGCCTTGTCAGACGCGTTAATGTCAAGACAGCCGGCCATTACATCAGCGTTATTTGCGATAATTCCGACAGAACGTCCGCCGATTCTCCCGTAACCTGTTACGATATTTTTCGCGAAACCTGCTTGAACTTCCGTAAATTCTCCGTCGTCAAGGACTCTGCATAAAACTTCGTGAACGTCATAGCCTTTATTAGGATTAACCGGGACGATTTCTCTTAATGTCATGTCAGCGCGTTCTACACTGTCATTGCTGGGCTTAAATGGTGCGTCATCGAGATTGTTTAACGGTAAGTAAGATAAAATTTTGCGGACTTGTGCAAAGCATTCGGCCTCATCTTTTGCGCAAAAATGTGCGTTGCCGCTGATTGTGTTATGAGTTACTGCGCCGCCGAGTTCCTCACTTGTTACTGATTCGCCGGTTACAGCTTTGATTACTTCAGGGCCGGTTATGTGCATGATACTTTCTTTATCGACCATGAAAATAAAATCTGTTAGTGCGGGACTGTAGACAGCTCCTCCGGCAGTGGGCCCCATTATGATAGAAAATTGCGGAATAACGCCGCTTGCTAGTGTGTTGCGCTTGAAAATTTTTCCGTAGCCGTTAAGTGAGTCAACAGCTTCCTGAATCCTTGCGCCGCCTGAGTCATTAATGCCGATTATTGGACAACCCATTTGCATGGCCATATCCATAACTTTGCAAATTTTGTCTGCGTGCTTTTCTCCGAGCGAGCCTCCAAAAACTGTAAAATCTTGCGAATAAATGAAAACTTTGCGGCCTTCAATAGTTCCCCAGCCTGTTACAACGCCGTCGCCTAAAGGTTTTTTCTCGTTGAGTCCGAAATTATTGCAGCGGTGAGTCACAAATTCGTCGATCTCAACGAATGAACCCGGGTCTAGTAATTGTGCAATACGTTCGCGGGCTGTTCCTTTGCCTTTGTCTTTCTGCTTTGATACGGCATCTGCTCCGCCTCCTGAGAGTGCAGCATTTCGTTTTTCGCTAAGTTCTCCGCAAAGTTCTTCTATAGAACGAAATCCCATATCCGACAAGCTCCTCCTTTTATAAGTATGAAATTTTTTGTTGATTCAATTTACTGGCTAGAATATCATATAAATTCATTCGTTGCAAAGATTAGACAAGATTATGAGAGTCAGCGATAATTTTTTGACGTGCAAATAAAGTTTACCGACATTTATAGCGCATAAAAATTTTTACAATTAGCACTTAATCGCAGGAGGCATATAAAACCGTCTCCCAACGAATAGAAGAATAATGACGCAGATAAAATCTATATTCCGGCACAAGCGATAAAATATATTCTGGAATCTCGTAAATATCTTCAGGCTTATGATACACACAAATTGCGAGTCTGGGCTTATTCTTGATTATAGTATTCTTTGCGCCGATTAAGGATTTCAACTCTGCGCCCTCAACGTCCATTTTTATGAATGTAACGCGCTCATCATTTACTACAGAATCTATTGTAGTGAGATAAACTTTTTCATTTCCTTTGCGGAGTGCTGAACTTCCAGAGGTGCCTAAAGTATCTACATAAAGAGTTTCGTCTTTGTCCCAAGTACCTTTTTTTATGAGTGTAACTTTATCGAGCAAATCTTTTAGATTCTCTTCACACTTGGCCGCGTTGACCGGGTCGAACTCGAAGGAATAAATTTTTTTGACTTTACCGCCGCCCCACTGCAAAAACTGCTTGGCCGTTGTACCGTCGTAACAGCCTGCATC
>JAFSXS010000011.1 GCA_017443945.1 Synergistaceae bacterium | reverse complement strand
TCGCAAAAAACTGACTACACGGAAAATATTGCGGTCTTAGGCGTGAATCTCAAAGGCTGGAGACAATCCGGCGGAATGGATTATATCGTGATAGGTTTGACGGCTCGAATAGTCTCGTACGTGCTTGATGACAGAACCGGAAATTTATTATCAGGCGACAAAAATCGCGAAAAATTTATGGAATACGAGATCGAATTATCGCGCAAATCAGGAATTATAACGCAGACTCAGAAAGAAGAGACTCACTCCGATAGATGCCCTCATTGCGGTGCACCGTTGAAATTAAATGCGTCGGCACAATGCGAATACTGCGGAAGTGTTGTAACTCGCGTTAATACTGACTGGGCCATTTGCAGCATGAAAGGACTTTCACAAAGGACGGCATAAAAAATGTTAATCGACTTCAATGATATGAAAGAAAGAGTCTTCACGAACATGAACGGCGGTGAAGGAAATCTTAACGCCGGGAGTATGTCATTTTTGCCCGTCAGGATCGAGCCACGCTATTTTTAACACGGGAAATACAGATTTAGTGCTTTATACAGTAGTTGTTAATCTATAAAAAAATTCCCGGGAGTCATTGAGGCTTCCGGGAAAAATTTTATTATTTCTTCGCGATTGGAATCTATTAATACATTCCGTCCATGCCGCCCATACCGCCGGGCATTGCAGGAGCTGCTTCTTTCTTTTCGGGTTTGTCAGCAACGATTCCTTCTGTTGTAAGTACCATTGCTGCGATTGATCCTGCATTCTGTAATGCTGAGCGGGTAACTTTTACGGGGTCGATAATTCCTGCTGCTACCATGTCAGTATATTCGCCTGTTGCAGCATTGAGTCCGTGTCCGATTTTCTCGCTTCTGACTCTCTCGACAACAACGTCGCCCTGATAGCCGGCATTCTCTGCGATTAAATATAACGGAGCTTTTAACGCGTCAAGAACGATTCTTGCACCTGTCTTGACATCGCCTGAAAGTTTTTCTACAAACGGTTCAAGTGATGTAGCGCAATTGAGTGCTGCAACTCCGCCGCCTGCGACGATACCTTCTTCAACTGCTGCTCTTGTTGCGTTGAGTGCGTCTTCGATTCTGTGCTTTAATTCTTTCTGCTCGGTTTCTGTTGCTGAACCTACTTGAATTACTGCCACGCCTCCGACTAATTTTGCGAGTCTCTCGTGTAATTTTTCCTTGTCATAGTCTGACGTTGAGTCATCGATTTCCTTGCGAATCTGTTTTGCTCTTGCGCGAATCTCTTCCGGATTGCCTGCACCCTGAGTGATAGTTGTATCTTCCTTTGTGATCTTAACTTTCTTAGCGCGTCCAAGCATATTTAATTCAGTGTTCTCGAATTTCATTCCGGTTTCTTCGCTGATGACCTGTCCGCCGGTAACGATTGCAATATCCTGAAGCATTGCTTTGCGTCTGTCGCCAAATCCGGGAGCTTTTACCGCTGCAACCTGCATGACTCCGCGAATCTTATTTACTACGAGTGTTGCAAGTGCTTCGCCCTCGACATCTTCAGCGATAATTAATAAAGGCTTTCCGGTCTGCACAACTTTTTCGAGAATGGGCAGTAAATCTTTAATGCTGCTTATTTTTGCGTCATGAATAAGAATATAAGCGTCATCAAAATTTGCTTCCATTCTTTCGCTGTCTGTGATCATGTAAGGGCTGATATAACCTTTGTCGAACTGGAGTCCCTCGACCATTTCAAGAGTTGTGCCTACTGTCTGACTGTCCTCGATTGTGATTACTCCGTCCTCGCCTACTTTTGACATTGCTTCAGAAATAAGCTCGCCGACTGCTGCATTATTTGCGGAAATTGATGCAACCTGAGCAATTTTTTCTTTCTCTTTGACGGGAGTACTCTGTTTCTTGAGTTCCTCGACTACGAAATCAATAGCTTTCTCGATTCCCTGACGCATTAACATACCATTTGCACCTGCTGCAACGTTTTTCATTCCTTCACGGATAATTGCGCGTGAGAAAATTGTTGCTGTTGTTGTGCCGTCTCCTGCGATGTCATTAGTTTTTGACGCTACTTCTTTGAGTAACTGTGCGCCTGCGTTCTCGAAAGGATCCTCAAGCTCGATTTCTTTTGCGATTGTAACGCCGTCATTTGTGATAGTGGGTGAGCCGAATTTTTTCTCAAGAACTACATTACGACCTTTGGGGCCTAACGTAACGCCGACTGTATCTGCAACTTTGTCAATTCCACGGAGCATTGCTCTGCGGGCTTCTTCGTTGAATGAAAGAATTTTTGCCATAATTTATATTTCCTCCTGAGTGATTAACTATTTCTCGATTATTGCGAGTACGTCTCTCTCGCTGAAAATTACAAGTTCTTCGCCGTCAATTTTTACTTCTGTACCTGCATATTTGCTGAATATAATTCTATCGCCGACTTTAACTTCAACGGGCTGCTTTTGGCCGTTATCTAAAATTTTGCCGGTTCCTACTGCGATTACTTCGCCTTCGGTGGGTTTCTCTTTTGCTGTGTCGGGGAGAACGATTCCGCCTTTAGTTTTCTCTTCGCGTGTTAAAACTTTTACAACTATTCTATCGCCAAGCGGTTTAAGTCTCATAATTTCATGACCTCCTGATATAATTTTTATTATTTAATGGCACTTGATAATAACGAGTGCTAATTAATTCAACGCGCGAAATAATAAATCAGGGTCTCACAAAACGCAATACGCAAAATTACGCAGAGATTCAAATTTTGTGAGTGTGTTATAGTTTATAAAAATTTCATGAAGGAGCGTTATTTAATGGAACGCAGAAAAATTTTTTACGCGCTGTTAGGTTTGTTTATGCTTGCTTATATTGGGCTTTATTGTTATTTGGGCTTGTACGCTGTGCCATGGAAGGACGATTATATATACTCTTACAGGGCTGAACAAATGGGAGCTTTCAAAGCTGCTATCAATGAATTTATGAATATTACTCCGCGAATTGTTCCGGTATTTATTAATTCTCTGCTGGCTATAAATTTTCCCATTATGTTGTCTTACGGGTTTTACCCTTTAATAGCGACATTGACATATATTGCAGCGTTGTATTTTGAGATAAGTACATTTTATCCGGAAATAAGCGCACGGAAAAAATTTTTATCGACACTTATATTTACTGCTGGAACATTTGCGGTTCACTGTGCATTGGATCAAGTTTTTTACTGGTGGTTTGTTGGAGAAGGATTCTATTTTGGGTCAACATCTGTAATGCTTGTCTCTCTTGCTTTGTCAGTAAAATTACTAAGGGGGGGGGGGGGTACTAACTTTATTAGCTGCTCTTATAATTTTATTTGCTGGGTGCTTCTTCATTGAGACTGCTACAATTTTTCAAGTTATAATCACATTTTTTACGGCAATATATTTTTACGTGAACGGCAATAAACGCAATACAAAAATTTTTGTTTTATTCTGGCTTGTGTGTGTAACAGCATTTATAATACTCTATTTTTTTGCGCCCAGTGTTGCTAGGAGAATGGGTACAGTAAAACTTTCATTTATTAATCGATTATTACGCGCAATAATGGTAGCTTTCGCATTTGGTTTCTTCACGATAATAAAATTTTTCATTAAGCCGGTTATATATGTATTTCTCTTATTTCTGCCTGACATAGCAAAATTGACGGGTAAAGAAAGAGTCTCTAATTTGCATTTACGCGGCTGGCAAATTTTCGCGATAGTCTCTATTGTTGCAGTATTAAATCAAGCTGTAGGAGGCTGGGCACAAGGTCAAGGCTTGGAATTTCGCGGAGAAAGTCTCATGCTTTGGATGATGGGTGCATTATGGGTCTTCTTATGGATATTTTGTTATGACGGCAAATTAACCAGTGCAGGAAAAAATAAAATTTATTCGTTCAAGTGGCTGTTATTAATAATTTCGCTGTTGATAAGCTCGAATTTTATCGGAGGCATAAAAGATTTGACCATAGCCAAGCAGATTAGAGCCGAACATCAAGAAATGTTACGCATTACAATGCAGCAAAAATCGCAGGGCAAGCGCAATATTTATGTACCGTTGACAGAAATAAGCCCGAAAATATTAAATCAAGCCCCGTGGAGGCCGTGTCCTAATATAGGTTGGGCAAATACTCAATACGCAACATATTATGATTTAGACTCATTGACAGCTCTTCCGCGTTCAATTATAAATGATCCTGAAAAAATTTTGCGCTGGGAGTCAGGTGATATGAGCGACTTCTTAAAACTTGCAGAGGGTAATGAATTTATTTCGTTCTTGGCCGGTGAAATTTATGATCCGAACTTCGCCAAACTCGATAAAGTTGACAAAGACACCGGGAAAGCTATTTACTGGTACACAAAAGCTGCGAATCTTGGTAACGTTCAATCTTGCAGGAGATTAACGCGTTTGTATGTAATGAACGATAAGACTCACGGATTGAGCAAATATTTTAATGCCGGTTATTGGTTTGTGCGGTCGGAGCTGCCGTTATTGCGTCCGTAAAAAAAATTTGGCGGGTTCCTCAAAAGCCCGTCTCCCCTCTCGTTAATATCTGGAGTGTAAATCCCCCTGCGAATGAATCACAAGGGGAAAAATTTTTACTGCTTATAAATTCTCTCCGGCCTCAAACATTTTATTAACGCCGTTTATATATGCCTGCAATGACGCTTCTACAATGTCCGTAGAAATTCCAGAGCCAGTGTACATTTCACCGGTTGCAGAACTTGAAATTTTTACGACAGCTTCACCGATTGAGTCCTCGCCTTCTGTTACTGCCCTAACGCTGAAATCTTCGAGTCTTGCCTCAACGCCTAACATTTTATTGACTGCTTTAAATGCTGCGTCAAGAGGTCCTGCGCCGAACTCGACTCCTTCCATAAATTTATTATCGCGCTCAATTTTCACATATGACAATTTCGGGATGTCGCTGCCTGATGTTATAGAATGACTCACTAAATGACATAACGGTGCTGCGTTTCCTTCTGTCTTGACGATTCTTGAACGGTGCAGAGTCAAAGCCTCTAAATCTGAACTTGTGATAACTTTCTTAGCGTCTGCTAATTTCTTGAAGCGCGTGAAAATGTCTTCAAGCTCCTCATCAGGAATTTCATAGCCCATAGTTTCGAGTCTCTCGCGTAGTGCGTGTTTGCCTGAATGCTTGCCGAGTACTAATGCTCTATGAGGGATTCCGATTTCGTCAGGATTCATAATTTCGTAAGTCTGAGCGTTCGTAATCATTCCATGCTGATGTATTCCGGCCTCATGTGCGAATGCGTTTGCGCCTACAATAGGTTTTGTCGGTGCAATTGGGACTCCTGTAATGTTGCTGAGTAGACGGCTTGATTTATAAATTTCGCGCGTATTAATATTCGTGTCAGCGTCGTAAAAATCGCGTCTTGTGTGAAGTGCCATAGCAATTTCTTCAAGGCTGGCGTTTCCTGCTCTCTCGCCGATTCCGTTTACAGTGCATTCGACTTGTGAAGCTCCGGCCTTAATGCACGCTAAGGAATTTGCGACTCCCATTCCTAAATCATTATGACAATGCACAGAAATATCAACATTTTCAATGCCTGCAACATGTTCACGCAAATAATTAATCAACTCGGCCATTTCTTGAGGTGTAGAATATCCGACAGTATCAGGGACGTTAATTGTTGTGGCACCTGCTGCGATTGCGTTAGAGAAGGCCTGCGCGAGAAATTCTTTATCCGACCGTGAAGCATCTTCCGCAGAAAACTCTATGTCATCACATTTAGATTTTGCATAGCTCACCATTTCTGAAATAGTCTGCAAAACTTGTTCGCGTGTCAATCTTAATTTATATTGCATATGAACATCACTTGTAGCGATAAAAACGTGTATTCGGGGTTTCTTTGCGTCTTTTACTGCGTCCCAAGCTGCGTTAATGTCGTTCTTGTTACAGCGTGCAAGAGAAGCTATTACACAATTTGAAGCTGCCTGTGCGATTGCTTGAATGCTCTTGAAGTCCATCGGTGAAGCGATTGCAAAACCTGCCTCGATAATGTCAACTCCGAGTCTATCAAGCTGCTTGGCCATAACAATTTTCTCGCTAAGATTCATGCTGCAGCCGGGGGACTGTTCGCCGTCACGCAAAGTAGTATCGAAAACTTTAATTCTACGCATTAAATAAATTCCTCCTTATGACTATAACAAAAACGGGGCTGAAAAATTTTTGTTTCTCAGATCCCCGTGTTATATGCAAATTCTTAAGTGTGTACCAGAAAATTACGCACACAACGGAGACTCCGCAGTGCGTCCTAGTAGTGCGAGGGCATTTGTTGAAATATTTATCATTCTGCAAAATCTCCTTTCGTTAATGTAATATAAAAGCGTGAAATATTTTACAAGCAAAATTCTATACTGTCAAAAAATTTTATTTATTTGAATGTAACAATAGTAACGCCAAATCCGCCCTCACCTTCACCGCCGAGTCTGAAACTTTTAACATAGCTTAAACGCGAGCACAACGCATGAACTTCACGCCGCAAAATTCCTTCTCCCCGTCCGTGAATAATCGTAACAACTGAATGATTAGACCTGTACGCGCGATCTAAATAATTTTCTACAAGCGGCATAGCTTCACCGACTAACATTCCGCGCACCATTATAGAAGGCGGGACACTTGGAGTCTCTAGCAAATGACTCGTATCAACCGGAGGAGCGGCAATTTTTGCTTTCTTGTCGGTTGCGATTAACTGCGAGACTGGGACATCAATATTTAACGGCCCTGAAGTCATGTAAGCGCGTCCATTTTTTATTTCGTTGATTATGCCTACAAAGCCTGAACCTGCTACCATTGCAGTAACACCCGGAGCCGGATTAAAAGGTTTCGGGCTGTTCTCGATTTCACGTTCTGTGCGTTTCTGGTGGCGTTTATCGAGTGAATCGCGTAAATTTTTTAATTCGCGTCTCTTAACGTTATAACCTTTGCGGGCTAAATCTCTTGCTGATTGTTCCATGCTGCGTATTATATCCTTTGAAGTTTCTTCTGCTCGTGCTAAAAATTTTTCTGCTTTGAGGTCGGCTGCTTTCATGATTTTATCGCGCTGATAATCGATTTCTTTGACTCGGCTTTGATATTGCTGTCTCAAGTCTTCGGCCTCGTGTAATTTCTCCTGAAAATCTCTTTCTGCTGAGTCAAGTGCTGCTTTGCGTTCATTAAGTTCGCTCATGATGTCTTCTGCTGTGATTTCTCGTGAGTCAAGTGAAGTTTGCGCGAGGTGTAAAACTTTTTCCGGCATTCCGTAACGTTTTGCGATTAATAAAGCACTGCTCCGGCCGGGAACGCCCATTAATAATTTATATGTCGGTTCGAGTCTCTCAATGTTAAATTCCATGCTGGCGGTTTCTACACCTTGAGTCGTCAAAGCATATTGCTTAATCGGGTTATGATGGGTCGTCGCAAGTGTGATACAGCCTTTTTCGCGCAGAGTCTCAAGAATCGCAACACCTAAAGCCGCGCCCTCGTGTGGGTCTGTGCCTGCGCCTAGTTCATCAAGCAGAATTAATGATTTATCGCTCGATTTGTTCAGGATATAAATAATTTTGCGTAAATGTGAGCTGAAAGTTGATAAATTTTGTTCGATGCTCTGTTCGTCGCCTATGTCAGCAAAAATTGAGTCAAACGTTCCTATTACAGTCCCATCACGAGCAGGAACAGGAAGACCAAGCCACGCAAGAATAATCAAGACTCCGACAGTTTTTAGAGTTACAGTTTTCCCGCCGGTATTAGAGCCTGTTATTACAAGTGAGTTAAAATCTTTTCCGCAGTAAATATCAATCGGTACGGCCTTATCGCGTAACATAGGATGACGGGCACCAACGAGCCTAAAAAATTTTTCGCGAGTCAATTCCGGACGAACCCATTTTTTTACGCGAATCAAATAATCACACACGCACAATAAATCGAACGTGCCTATAATTTTTTCTGCGTTAATAATTGCATTCTCGCGGGATAAAATATTTCGTGTGAGTGCAAGCAAAATTATTCGTTCTTCGTCGTGTTCATCGCGGGTCTTGACGATTAATGAATTATTTATGCTCGATAATGCGCGGGGCTCCATGTAGACAGAATTTCCTGATGCAGAACGTTCGACAGCGAGGCCGGGGAATCTATTTATATATTCCTGACGTACTAGAAATAAAAATCTTCCTTCACGCCATGAGACTGCGCGTTCTTGAAGCATGTTAGTTATATTAGAGTCCTCAAATAATTTTTGTGCGATTCTGCGTCCGTTGCGCTTTAGATTCTCGATTTCGAGTCTTATTTCGCTTAATTTGTGCGAGGCATTGTCGGCGAGTCTTCCTGAGTCCTCGATTACGTTCAAATTCTCAATTTCGGGCGCAAAATCTCTGATCCCGTGTCTTAAATTCTCGATTGACTTGTAATTTGCTGAAATGGGCGCGAGTCCTTCACGTAAATTTTTAGCTGACTGCAATAATAATCTGACACGTAATAATTCTTCGCCTGAAAGTATGCCGCTTTTCTTGGCCTGCGCGAACATGGGCGAGACTGCTTCAAGACTTGCGTTAAAATTAAATTCTCCGTTATTGTCGATTAGGTCAAGCCATTCACGCAATAATTCATCACGTTTAGAGAGCGAGTCAAAATCTTCACACGGAGTCAAATGCGATAATACAAGCTCCCCAAGTTCACCGCGTAAATTCTCACGGAAAGGGAGCAGGTTTTTATCGAGTTCTAATACATCAATTACGCTGTTATCAAGATACATTTATTTATTTTGTCCGGTGAGGTGCGAGAAATCAATAATGCCCTTAGACTGTAATAAATCTCTGACATTCGGCCAAACGTAAGAAGCTCCCTGCATTGTGTAGCTTTCCTTCATCCAGTCTGTAGGAATTACCGGCGAGAAAGTTATCAATACACCGTAAATGAATAGAATCACAAAACAAGTTTTTATCGCGCCTATAATAAGCCCGAAAAAGTGATCCGTTACTGATAATTGCGTTACGTTGACGACATACGAGAGAATCAAGCCTATAACCGCAAAAATTATTTCTACAACGAAGAAAATAACGACCGCACAAATTAATGCTATTATAGTCCTGTCCAGTGAAGGATGAGAGAAATATTTAAATACTAAATCAACAGCAGGATCTAAGAAATTCCACGCACAAAACGCGCTGACAATTAAGCCTACAAGCCCGATAATTTCGCCGGAAAAGCCTTTAACGAGACCGCGATACAGAAAAAATGCAAGTATCATAGCCATAATAATGTCAAATATTAATGCAAATTTCAAGATAAAATACTTCCTTCCCATAAATAATTAATTTACTCCCTGAGGAGCGCGATAATATAAAATTTTTAATCCCATAGGACTCACTGCAAAATTTATTCTCTCACATGCAAGAGTGCACAGAGATTTTATATCCGGTTTCACTGTCGCAGCCTGTAAATTATCTATGCCGATTCGCGTGAAATCATCTGATATTATATGCGCGTCAGGATTATTCACAAGCCACGATTTTATTTGCTCGTGGGAATATTCGCCGGCCTCAAGAAAATTTTTGCAAGCTCCATAAACAAAGCCATGACCGGCATAAACGAGAGTCAAAACTTTTTGAGATTCATAATTAAACGCGAGCATTTCAAGACTTGAGACAGGAATAATTTTCGCTCCTGCAGCATAAGCAAGACCAGACGCATAAGCAGCACCCACTCGAATCCCCGTAAAATATCCCGGCCCATTCGTCAACGCAATATAATTTATGTCAGCAAAGTCTAAATTATTCGCGCGTAAAATTTTTTCGGTCATAATCGGCAATTCTCCCGACTGTCTGCGGCCTAAATCCTGTTGAAGCGAGTCAATAATTTCACCGTCAACGCAAAGAGCGACTCCCGTTAATCTCAAGCAGCAATCAACAGCAAGCAAAATCATAATTTCGATATAGCCTCCTCTGACTTGAGTCCCTGAGCAGAAAATTTTATCTCACGTTCTGACTCATTTATGGCAGTGAAGGAAATTTTTATTATTTCGTCGGAGATTATACCCTTCAAGCGTTCGGGCCACTCGATAAACACGACAAAATCATCAAGCCCGCAAAATTCTTCAAGCCCGATAGAGTCTGCGCCGTTCTCGTCTAATCTGTATAAATCAGCATGTATTACGCTAAAAAATTTTTTATTCGAGTCACGGGGGCACCCCTGAAACCCGTTCCCCCGTACCCCCTCCCCGCCCGTAATCCCGGACTCACGGCTGTATTCATTTATAAGAGTAAACGAGGGACTTCGGACTCCTGAAATATTCAACGCCTCACAGACTCCGCGCACAAAAACTGTTTTGCCCGTGCCTAAATCGCCGTAAAGCAATATAACAAAGCCGCCCGATAAAATTTTTGCGAACTTTCGGCCAAGCTCAAGAGTCTCATTTTCTGAACGGGAAATAAATTTATTCATCACGTTTTCGCCTGCGATATTTAATTATTGCACGAAATATAATAAACGAGACGCAGAAAATTACGGCAAATATTACGGACTTGGGGATAATAATATTTTCTCCGCCGAATTGATTTATACCGAAAATTAACGCAATCGCAAGGGCAAAGCTGAATCCGCTCATTAAGAGTCCCCGCTGCCTGATTCTTTCGGTCTTCCTGATTTCTTCGTCCCAATCTACACGCTTACGAGTCATTTATAACCGCCTCAAATCGTTTATTACGCGCCTTAAAGTGTCAGCAATTTCTGACGCAAGAACGCCGTCAACGCCTTCACGCGCTAAATAATCGCCCGCCATCGCATGAACGTTAGCACCCAGCACAGCAGCGGTGAACGGGTCAAGACCTCCCGCGAGAAAAGCTCCTATGCAGCCCGACAGAACATCACCCGAACCAGGCACAGCAAGCTCAGGGCCTCCGTTTTGAATCTCCGCAAAATTTTCACCGTCAGAAATCAAAGTGTTATGACCCTTCAGCACGACACAGCCGAATTTATGAGATAATTTCTGTAAAGATTCTAATCTATTTGCGTGAACTTTATCGGGAGTAGTGTTTAATAATCTTGCAGCTTCGCCTTCATGAGGAGTAATCACTGAGTCAGGGCGTGAATTAATTTTTTCGCGTACAACTGCAAGAGCATTCAACCCGTCGCCGTCAACTAAAATTTTTGCAGGCCATTCGCGCCACATTTTAGCCGTGAAATATTCTGCTGCAACGCTCCTATCAAGGCCGGGACCTACAACAAGAGCATCAATATTTTTTTGCGAGAAAGCTAATTCCTGCCACCTGAATTTATCATCTTCTGACCAGTAAACAACTTCAGGCAAACGGGCAGCACAGGCCAAGCAAACTTTTTCGAGCGATAAAAGAGTAACGAGTCCGACTCCGCTTCTCAACGCACCTAAAGCACTTAAAGCAGGAGCACCCGGATATTTCGCCGAACCTCCTGCAATCAATAAACGGCCTCGGCTCCCTTTGTGAATATCATCAGGGCGGGGAGGCAATAATTTTTTCAGTTCGTCGGGACTCATTTAGATTCTCACCATATTAACGGGCTCACGGCCATTTAAGACGGCTTCAACGTTATGAGCTGCCATTATGCCCATATTCGTGCGTGTGTCAAAAGTTGCTGAACCTACATGAGGCATTAACACGACATTTGCGAGAGTCTTTAATTTCGGCTCAACTTCCGGCTCATTCTCGTAGACATCAAGACCGGCGGCGGCGATAACTTTATTTGCGAGTGCGTCTGCAAGTGCTTTCTCGTTAATTACGGGGCCTCGTGCTGTATTAATTAATATTGCGGTTGATTTCATTTTCGCGAGTTCGTCAGCACCGATTAAATATTTTGTGTCAGGCGTTAAAGGCACGTGAAGGGAGATATAATCAGATTCGCGCAGTAATTCATCAAGAGAGACAAATTTTGCTCCGAGTGCGTCAAGTTCGGGGTTATTATGCCTTCCGTAATAAATAACGCGCATATTGAAACCTTTTGCGGCTTTACGTGCGAAATTAGTTCCGATTCTGCCTGCACCGATAACGCCTAGAGTCCGGCCTGTAATATCATAACCGAGCATATATTCAGGAGCCCACGAGAAAGTTTTTTCACGGACGATATTATCACCCTCGATCACGCGTCTGGCTGCTGCGAATAACAATGCAAATGCTAAATCCGCCGTTGCATCAGTTAATACATCGGGAGTGTTTGATACATAAATTCCGCGTGCGTTTGCTGCCTTAACGTCAATATTATTAAATCCTACGCCGTAATTTGCGATTAATTTCAAGTCCGGGCCTGCATTATTTATTAATTCAGAGTCAATCTTGTCATTAAGCATAACAATTACAGCTTTATGAGTCTTGAATGCCTGTAATAATTCTTCGCGCGTGGCCTGCCTGTCTTCTGTGTTCATGTCGAAATCACAAATTTTGCGTAACTCTTCCATTGCGACGGGGGGTAATTTTCGCGATAAATAAACTTTTGCTGACATAATTTATTCCTCTATAGTTATTGATTGAATGACTACATCTTTTACGGGTCTGTCATTGCGTCCGGTCGGAGTGTGGCCGATTTTCTCAACGATTTCCATTCCCTCGATTACATGTCCGAAAATTGCATGATGATTATCGAGCCAAGGAGTCGGAGCTAACGTAATAAAAAATTGTGATCCGCCAGTGTTAGGCCCTGCATTAGCCATAGAGAGAATCCCCGGTGCGTTGTGCTTTAATCCCGGCCCAAATTCATCCGGAATAGTGTAGCCCGGCCCGCCTGTACCGTTGCCGTTAGGGTCTCCGCCTTGAATCATGAAATTGTCAATGACTCTGTGAAAGATTACGCCGTCATAAAATTTTTTGTTAGCGAGATCTACGAAATTTTTAACGGTATTAGGTGCTAAATCGCTGTAAAGTTCGATTCTGAAATCTCCCATGTTAGTAACGAATTTAGCGACAGGTCGTTTAACCTCGTCAGCAAGTGCAGAACCGCTCATTAACGGCAGTAAAGCAGCACTCAGAACAAGAACGCTTAAAATTTTCAACATAATAATAAATTCCTCCCATAAAATATTTTGTCTTGATATGATAGCATGACCGCAAAAAAAATCTCCTCTGCAATTCTATTTATCACAGAGAAGACCCTAAATTTTACAGCACC
Organism: Synergistaceae bacterium; assembly: GCA_017443945.1. NCBI lineage: Bacteria > Thermotogati > Synergistota > Synergistia > Synergistales > Synergistaceae > Synergistaceae bacterium. The sequence continues at coordinate 7,664 of JAFSXS010000011.1, read as the reverse complement.
CCTTGTTAAACTTTTTGCGCTAAATCAATCAAATTTAATAATTATTCTAGTAATTTTTTCTGCGAGACCTGACGAGTCATTTATCTCGATTATAACGCCGTTAAAAGCTAATTCATCAGTCGAAGGCTCAAATTTGCACGGCATACCCTCTAAAAATTTCGGCATTCCTGAAGAGACTTCAACACCGATTAAACCGCCGTGAGAACCTGTCATACCTGCGTCGGAAATATAAGCAGTCCCGCCCCGTAAAATTTTTTCGTCTGCCGTCTGTACGTGAGTATGAGTCCCAATTACCGAGCTGACTCTTCCGTCGAGATAATAAGCGAGTGCTAATTTTTCGCTCGTTGCTTCTGCGTGAAAGTCTACGAAAATCGGCAAGTTTTCACCGTATGAAGATTTAAGCTCGTCAATTAATTTATCAGCACAGAAAAAAGGCGACTCAATGGGCGGCATAAAATTTTGACCCTGAAGATTTATGATTCCCAGACGCTTATTTTTGCGCGTGATAATTCCGTGTCCGCGACCATGACAAGAAGGCGGATAATTTGCGGGTCTGAACACTCGTAAATCAGAGTCAAGAATCTCGAAAAACTGCGGTTTGTCCCAAATATGATTCCCGCTGGTCATTGCGTGGACTCCGAGATCGATAAAATCACTAAAAATTTTTTCGGTCATTCCTTTACCGTGTGCTGCGTTCTCGCAATTAATTATCACGAAATCAAATGATCCGTAATCGCGTTTCAAAATCGGCAGGGCGGCGGCTAATACTTCACGTCCTGGTCTCCAAGCTACATCGCCGGAAAATAAAATTTTCATTTACTTTGCGTACTCCGTTGCTCTGGTCTCGCGTGCGACATTAACTTTTATTTGACCGGGATACTTGAGCTCGGCCTCTACACGTCTAGCAATGTCGAAAGCTAATTTATGCACTGTCCCGTCGTCTGTCTTGCTTGCGTTGAGAATGACTCTTATTTCGCGTCCTGCTTGGATTGCATAAGCTCTCATTACGCCGTCAAAAGTTTTTGCAATTTCTTCGAGTTTCTCAAGACGTTTTATGTATGCGTCAATGCTTTCACGACGTGCACCGGGTCTTGCTGCGCTGATTGCGTCTGCTACACAAACTATGACTTCATAAACGGAGCTTACCTCCAAAGAATCATGATGGGCAGCAATGCAGCTAACAATTTCGGGACGTTCGCCGAATCTTCTGGCCAAGTCTGCACCGATTGAGGCGTGAGGGCCCTCGATTTGGTGATCTATTGCTTTGCCTATGTCATGAAGGAGTCCTCCTCTGCGCGCTATTTCCTCATCGAGTCCGAGTTCAGCTGCGATAATTCCTGCGATTTGAGCGACCTCGATACTATGCGACAAAACATTTTGACCGTAACTGAATCTAAATTTTAGCTGTCCTAACGTGCGGACAAGTTCATTATTCATGTTCTTAATGCCGAGTTCGAGAATTACATTTTCGCCTTCTGTAATCATTTCTTCGTCGATGTCTCTAGCTGCTTTCTCGATTAATTCCTCGATTCGTGCGGGATGGATTCTGCCGTCGACAACGAGTCTTTCCATTGCTCTGCGTGCGATTTCGCGTCTAATCGGGTCAAAACTTGAGAGTGTAACAGCTTCCGGAGTGTCATCTATTATAATATCAACGCCTGTAAGACTCTCGAACGTGCGAATATTTCGGCCTTCACGACCGATAATGCGTCCTTTCATTTCCTCGCTTGGAAGTGGTACAACGCTGATACTGCTTTCACCGGCTGACTCGACTGCACATCTTTGCATAGCACCAATTATAATATCACGTGCTTTTTTCTCGGCTTCACGGTTTGCGCGTTCTTCGATTTCCTTGAGCTTTAATCCGAGTAAGTGTTTTGCGTCCTGTTCGGTTTTGTTCATTAGGATTTCTTGAGCCTGCTCTTTTGTGAGTTCTGCTATTTCCTGTAATTTGATTTCCTGCTGATTGATAGTCTCTTCAAGGGCTGCCCGGCGTTTTTCGATTTCTTCATGCTTTGAGCGCAATTCGTCTTCTTTGCGTGTAACCCTGTCAATTTTCTTGTCAAGATTATCTTCTTTCTGCTCTAATTTGCGTTCAGTGCGTTGGATTTCGCTGCGTCGTTCTTTAATGTCCTTCTGTGCTTCCTGTCTGAGTCGATTAACTTCTTCGCGTGCCTCAGAGACTTTTTGCTGCTTCATTCGCTCGGCTGACTCTTCTGCGTCTTTGAGCATATTATTAATTTGATTCTTCACGCCGTTGACTCTGGAATTATCCCAAGCCCGCATAACTGTATAGCCGATTCCCGAACCGGTCATGAAGAAAACTAGTGCCAACACAAACTGCATAATAATTTATTTATCCTTTCTTGCTACGTTAAAATCTGTAAAATTTATTCCCAAAACAGGGGGTGCTGAATTACTTAAAATCTTATCCCTAGTTTTACACTGGGCAAATAATGAAATTCTACATTTTTAAGCGCGCTTTAACAAGTCAAACAGATAAAAAAATTACCCCGCCGCAATTTCTTACAGCAGGGCAGAAAATTTTTACTAGGTTGATTTACTCTGATTCAACGCAAATAACCGGCTTATAAATTATTCCTTCAGTGAGCCACGCAGAAATTTTTATTTTATGACTCTCCGGAACTTGCAAAATTTCTTGGCCGTCCTCGTCGTAAAATTCTACAATTTCATCATCTTCTGAAGGCTCGACACCTTGAGGCATTGCGAACCAGTATAATTTTTTGCCTGACTCTATGCTCTCATCAAGTTCAATAATTGACTCGATTTCATATTGTCCACTTGAATTAACTTGAATCTCAGGTAACGCCGCAATAATTGTGAATCCCTTATCAGCAAAATTTTTGATTGTTCCGGCTGAAAGAGTCTGATTCGCTCCGTAAATAATTGTTGATTCGCTGGATTCCGGTTTTGTTGACTCGTCAGGGGTTGAATCGGTCTCGCTGACTTGTTCAGATTCTTTGCTGCTTACGTCTTGAGTCTGATTCTCTTCCTTTGCTGCTTCTGTTGCATTCGGGTCTATTATCGTGAGAGTCAATGAAATATTATCTTTGCCGACATCATTAGACGCAGTGAAGGTCAAATTAAATTCTCCAGCCTCCTTAGGTTTTCCCCGAAGTTGGCCGTTACTCTCGCTGAATGTCATTCCGTCGGGTAAATCTCCGTCAAGCTGCCATTTTATAGTTTTTGAACCTGTTGCGAGAAGTTTTGTGCTGTAACTCTTGTTAATTGTGCCATCAACTAATGATTTTGTTGTGATAGAAGGCGGAATTTTGGTGATGATATTGACTCGTCTTGTTGCTCTTCCGTCTGCGTTTTGTGCTGTTATGGTTATTGTAGAATTAGATTCCCTTAATGGCGCAGTACCTTCAAGAGTCGCTGTATAGTCTCCTGTTTGAGTGAACGAGAATCCGGTTAATTTTGTTGCAGATAAAATTATATCCTTTGTGCCTGTTACGACAAAATCAACGTTGATATTACCTCCTGCAGCTGTCAAAATTTTTGTAGTAGCTATTTCCGGAGTCGTGAAGGTTGGTTTTACTCCTGCTGCCGTGAAAGTAATTTTTCTCGTTGCTTTACCGGTTGTGTTTTCTGCATTTATGTATATCGGCAATGACTTTATTGATTTTGTCGGAGTTCCCGTTATAGCAGCTATTCCCGTTTCAGAGTCAGCAGTAAAGCTCAAGCCCAAATCAGAAAGTGAATCAATTCCGAATTTTGTTTTGTCAGCGTTCAGAATCGAATAAGTAATATTTATAGGCTTTGTTCCTGTTACTGTAATATTTCCTTCGTTGTATTCATCGTCGACGGTTGCTTTCTTTATTACGGCTGATATTTTTGGAGGTGTGCCGAGAACACTTAAAGCCAGCGAATTTGTTACACTTCCGGCCGAATTATTTAACGTTATAGAAATCTCATAATCGCCCACTTGTGTAGGATTTCCCGTAATTTGTGCTGTTCCCTTGTCAGAATCGGGAGTAATAGTAAGGCCATCCGGGAGTCCTGTTACTGTCCACGTGATAGGAAGTGAGCCTGCCGCCCTTAATGTTACAGAATATTTTGCGTCGACTTTGACATTATTTAATTTCTTAGTGGTTAGTGAAGGAGCCTGCAAAATTTTCAACGCAATTTTTTTACTGGTATTGCCGCCCGAATTAGCAGCCCTCAACGTAATATTATAATTTCCTGCTCTTGTCGGAGTACCGCTCAATAGTCCCGTTTTCGAGAGCTTTAACCCTGTAGGAAGGCCTGATGCTGTCCAAGTGATATTATCTCCTGCCGATGAATTAAATTGTACAGAGTCGTAAACTTTTCCGACAAAACCGTCTGGAAGTTCTGAATCATCAAAATCGATTACTGGTGCATGATCCTTTATTATGAGCCTGACATTTTTTGTTACCGGTGCGCCTCCTGCAAGTGATGTAGCTGTATTGCTTGCCATAAATTTTATTGTGTAAGTTCCTGATGTTGTGGGAGTGCCGCTTAAATTTGTTCCCGTGAGAGTCAAACCTGCTGGGACTCCTTCAGCTGTTATAGTAATCGGATCTGTACCCTTTACTGTGATTGAAGCGTCATAATCTTCACCGACGACTCCATTTTTGAGACTTGATGTTGTTATGCTGGGCTTTACTGGCTTGGCCTCAATCGTAAATTTTACTGTTTCTGTTATTGTAGTGCTTGATGTCGTAGCAGTAATTGATGTCGTGAACGTTCCTGCTTTTGTAGGTTTGCCGGAAATTAAACCCGTTTTAGCAGTAAGTTTGAGTCCGTTGGGTAAAGAATTATTTGCTGTCCATGTTGCTGACTCACCGCCCGAAAGTGAAAGAGTCTCGCTGAAATTATAGCCTACATAGCCGCTGAATGATGTAGTATTAAATGTAGAGCCTTCTCTTATATTCATGGTGAAATTTTTAGAGTCAGATCCCGCAGAATTTGTAGCCGTAACTGTAAAAGTATAGCTGCCTGCTGTCGTAGGAGTTCCTGAAATTGTGCCTGTGCTCGAGTCAATGCTAAGTCCCGGAGGAACATTGCCGCTCATTGACCAAGTAATAGAACCTCCTGACGCTGTTATTGTTGACGAGTAATACACATTTAGAGTCCCGTCCGGAGGATATGATGTCGTAATGCTCGGCTTTGATATTGTTGTCTGTGTTACGGTGAAGGCCTTTACGCATGCATTGCCGCCAAATTGTGTGCCCGTCTGCCAGCTTGTGCCGTTATACGAGAAAAAGCTGCCTGTTTCTGTTGTTGCATGATCTGAATAGCCGCTGATTTTTTTCTCATATGGTATATAAGTTATTCCGTACATTTTTACGATGACAGAAAAATAATTTCCCTTTGTTAGTGATACTGCGCTGCTTAAATCTACAGTGTGATAACCTGCATATGCGATCGTGCCTGATTGAGTCAAAGCTGCCGAACTTCCGACCGGACTCGATGAAGGCATTGACGTGCCTAAATTGTCGTAAATTATTATCTCGTAGGTTAAATTATTTATGGGCGCGTAAAAGCCTACTTCTGTTAATTTTTCGTCGCGTGTTGATTTAAAGACGTTTGCGGCGTATTGTGCTGTTTGTCCAGTCCAGCCCGAAGAACTGCACCAGCCCAGAGCATCATAATAATAAACGTTCATGTCGGAGTCAGAGTCTTCTACTATGAAAGCTGCTCCGTCGGTCAAATATTGAGCGTATGACATCCAAAAATAGCCGTTAGTGCCCCATGACTCGCCCCAAGAATTTTTTATCAGCCATGCTCCGTCAATGCCGGGATTTGTCTTGAAGTTGCTGCGTGAATATGAATCATCCCAGCCGATAATTTGTATTGCGTGATTGACTGATTTATTAGTTGTATAGTATGCAGTCCCGTTTGATGAAGTCTTGTTATATGCGCTTGAGACGTGATAATAATTTGCCGATACTGAACCAGTTTCCATTATGCGCTGCTTGATAATATTTCGTTGAGTCTCGGACTCGTTTACGTCTGAAGTCTCTGACCTGCTGAAGAAATATACATCACGGAGGCGCAGAAATCTTGAATAACTTTCCGGCGTTCCTTCTGACGGTTGAGTCGGATAAGGCACAAGAGACTCTAAGACCGGCCCTGATAGTCTCGAATAAATCGCAGTAGGATAACCGACATTTCCGCCATGTTCCATAACTGAATTATATTGCGAGCTGCTCATATTGCCGAAAGCCTGCGACGAGTCAGAATTTACGAATGTGTACCAAGCTAAATGCATTTCTGATAAATCGAGTGCTGATCCTCCGTTAATTAAATAATTTGATTCCATTGCGCCTATTGCAGCATGAGCCCAGCAAGTTCCGTAGGGATTCTGATTCTTTATGCTTGTGACGTATTTTTTGCCGTTGACATCTCGTAAATCATATTTTGACGGTATAGAAGCTGCTTTTACATCGCCGAAAATATTTGCAGAACTTTCACGCGGAGGATCTTTATCGAGATATGACAAATCTACGGGAAAAGGAATATAACCGCTGTGAAATTCTGAGTCTGAGTCTGCATTTGATTTTACGTTGACATTATTGCGGTTGGCCTGCCAGTCAAGAAATGCCTGCGAAAGTGGTGCGCTGACTAATTGAGGCTCTGACTCTGCGTACAAAAAATTTGCAGATAAAATTATGAGCATTACCGCAATTATTGAACGTTTTAAAAATTTTTGCATTTGTCTCACTCCTTAAAATAAATATTTGCATACTAATAAATAATTCTCGGTATGATTGAATTATAATATTAAAAAATTTTTCAGGAGGCCGCAAATTTTGAGATTATTTATCACGACACTTTCACTATTGAGCGTTATATCATTTGGTTATGCTTTGGCAGGTTACGGCGGGACGATGCTGGGTTATCCGCTTAGAGTTGATTATGTAACTTTCGGGCTTGCAGGAGGATTTATTTTCGCGGGGATTGCTTTATTTTTATGGTACAGGCACAGACGCGAATTTTTTGACTATGATAACGACGATAAATCACAGGAAGACAAATAAATTTTTGCACGTTCGCGCTACCCCTTCAAAACGGGTGGGTGGGTGGGAAGAACGAACGTATTCGCGCGATAAATTAACAGCATGTGAGCAGTAATTATTGTAAATATACTTGAATATATGTATTTCTGCTGCGATAACCTGCAAGTTTTTCGCTTTTGACTTTGCTTTGATAGATATTAATAAATGAAGGAGCTTGACTCATGGCAGATATAGTAAATTCCATTCTTGAACGCTATAAAAAATTGTGCGCTGATATTGACTCATTAAATTTTTCTGCTCCAGTAATAGCAGTCTATAACCCGTTAAATTACGCGTGGGACGGTTTCGAGAAATTCACCCGCAAATTATCCGGCCAAGTACGCGCAGTCTTTATCGGAATGAACCCCGGCCCATGGGGTATGGCTCAAACTGGTGTACCATTCGGCGAAATAGAATCAGTAAAAAATTTTCTCGGCATTACTTCAATCTCAATAAACCGCCCACTCAACGAACAATCAAATTATCCGGTGAAGGGTCTTGACTGCCCAAGAAGTGAAGTCAGCGGCCATAGACTCTGGAATTTATTTAAATCGCATTATGGAACGTCAGAAAAATTCTTTGATGACTGCTTTGTGTTGAATTACTGCCCGTTATTAT
>JAFSXS010000010.1 GCA_017443945.1 Synergistaceae bacterium | reverse complement strand
TGCGATAAAGTGATGATGTGCAAAGCCGCCGCGGGGTGGGTGGGTGGGAGCGGCGGCAAACAAAAAATTTATTCGTGAGTTCTGCTGCTTAAATGCAATTTTCTCTGGAATAAATCATCCGTCATTTCGTCGGCCTGATCCATTGTCATAAATGCGTCTTCAAACACTGTATCGCCGATAACGTCTCTTTGTCCCTCAAATGCCCACTTCAACAAAATAGGCGTTATTATCGTACATACAATAATCATTATAATAATCGGCCCTAAATATTCATCAGCTATGAAGTGCATTGACATACCTTTTTTCATTACGATTAATGAGACCTCGCCTCTGCAGACCATGCCGAGTCCTATTTGATAACTTTGTCTATTATCGAACCCGCAGACTCTTGCGCCAAATCCGCAGCCGAATAATTTTGACACGATAGCAACAACTATTAATGCAGCAGTGAAAGCTACTAACTCAAATGACATGCTCGGCAAGACGACTTCAAGTCCAATATTAGCAAAAAATATCGGAGTCAATAATAAATATGAAACTGTGTCGAATTTACTTGCTACATATTGACCTTTTGGAGATAACGCTATAATCATACCTGCTGCAAATGCTCCGATTATGTCAGCTACACCGAAGAGACTTTCAGCCGCCCACGCCATAAATAAGCAGAATGCAAAGCCTAATACAGGATAACGCCGTAAATTTCTTTCTTTCTGGACTCTGTCGGACCATTTCATATATAAATTGTAAATAAATCCTGCCACACCGACAAACAAAAAGAATCCAGCAATTTTTACGAACACCAGCATTAAATTTGTCTCTTCTTCGCCGCCCATTCCTGTAACAATCGTCAAGCATATCAAGCCCAAAATATCGTCTATCAACGCCGCTGCTAAAATCGTGTTGCCGACTTTAGTTGACATCTTGCCTAATTCTTTTAGAGTCTCAACTGTGATTGATACTGATGTTGCAGTTAATACAGCCCCGATGAAAATTGCAGACTCAAACGATGTGCTCTTATCGAACAAGTACATTAAAGCTGCTCCCATTCCGAGAGGTATAATAACGCCCGTCAATGCTACGAGAAAACCTGCTTTCCCTGAGGCTTTAAGCTCGTCTAAATTTGTCTCCATTCCCGCCGTGAACATGATTACAATTACGCCTAATTCTGCCATGCGTGCAAGTAATGGAGTAGGCTGCAAACAAAATTGAACGTTGAAGAAATTTTGCGTTATCGCACCGAGTACAGCAGGCCCGAAAAATAAACCTGCCATTAATGCGCCGACAACTTGAGGAAGCTGGGCACGTCGAGACAATATGCTGAAAATCTTTGTTGACATTAGAATCACACAAAGACTCAGCAAATAAGTATAGTTTTCCATAATAGAAAAAATTTTACCTCCTGAGAAATAAAAATTTATAACTCGTAATCATCGCCGGACGCTTCGCCTAACAATGCCCCGACCTGATGTCTTCTAGGCAATGAAGGGTGGGCACCGATTTTTGTACACGCAAGAGCACCGCAAGCAGATCCGAATCTTGCAGCAGCTTTTAACGGCATTCCTTCGCATAGTCCCACGCATAAACCCGCACAGAACGCATCACGCGCCCCGGTGTGATCTACTGACCTGATATTAAATGCGTCAAACGAGAAATAACCGCCGCCGTTCGTGAAAATCATTCCGCCTTTAGCACTCTGAGTTACTACAAGATTTCGTAAGCCACGTTTTAGAATCTCTCTAGCCATTGATAAAATATCGGAATTATTATTTTCTTCTCCTGCGTAAAAATTTAATGCGCGTTCATTTAGAATCATATAATCAATATTACCCCATGAGTCAGTCGGCAGAGAAAAAGGCGGTTCAGCTGATAAAAACGTTTGGCAGCCCGTTTGTCTTGCGAGCTTTAAACCTGTTGTAACTGTCTGCGCCGGACTCTCCATTTGGAATAATGCACAGTCAGAACGCGAGAAAATTTCTTTTGCGTCAAAAATTGCCTGCTCATCCAATAAAGAGTTTGCGCCCTGAGAAATTATTATAGAACTCTCTCCGCCGTGTGTTACTGTTATTACTGCTGTGCCCGTTGCTGATTCTTTTCGCGTCTGAAGGTGTGAACAGTCTACGCCGTTCTCGATAAGGACAGCGCGTAATTTTTTCCCGAAATCGTCATTGCCTACACAGCCGATCATGTAAGATTTTGCGTTGAGTCTTGCAGCTGTTAGAGCCTGATTTGACCCTTTGCCGCCTCCTGCCATTCCGAACGGGCCGCCCACTAAAGTTTCTCCTTCTTTAGGACAATGAGGTGCGCGGATGACAAGATCTATATTTAATGAACCTACTACTGCGATTGCTGCCAAATTTTATTGCCCCCTCGAGTTATACCGGATTATAATTATATTCTGCGTATAATAGCACAAAGATTTAAAAGGGGGTAAATGTTTAATGAAAATCTGCTTTTACGCGCTGAGAGAATATGACGAGTTAGAATTTTGCCACGAAATGAAAGCTAAATACGGCGTTGATTATGTTTACTCGACAAGTTATCCGGACGATAAAAATTTTTCGCTTGCTTCAGGCTGTGAAGGGATAAGCTGTACACCATGCGACATGTCAGCAAAGACTCTCGAAAAGTTTCATGATTTAGGCGTAAAATATATTCTCTGCCGTTCAATAGGCTATGATCACGTAGATTTAAAGCGCGCCCGTGAACTTAATATGAAGGTCGACACAGTCAGCTATACACCGACAGGAGTCGCTGATTATGCAATTATGTTAATGCTTGCGAGTGTTCGGAGGTTTGCTCATATAATTAAACGCGCTGAACTGCAAGATTACTCGCTGAAAAATAAAATCGGCCGGGACTTTTCGCAATGCACAGTAGGAATCTTAGGCACAGGACGAATCGGGACAACTGTATTAGAGCATTTAACCGGTTTTGGCTGTAAACTGCTTGCTTATGACGTTTACCAGAATGAACGCGCAAAGAAAATCGCAAAATATGTCAGTCTCGATGAAATTTTAGCAGAGTCAGACATTATTTCACTTCACATGAACGCAAACGAAGAAAATTATCACATAATCAACAAGAAAACTATTTCACAAATGAAGGACGACGCTTATATAATCAACACTGCACGTGGAAAATTAATTGACTCTGACGCGCTTATTATGGGCATAGAGTCAGGGAAGCTCGGCGGTGCAGCACTTGACGTTCTCGAATTTGAAAACGGTTTATATTATTATGATCTCATGGGCGAAGTAATGATTAATCACAAATTAGCGGTGCTTAGATCTTTCCCGAACGTAATAATATCGCCTCACACAGCATTTTATACGCGCGAGGATGTCCGCGACATGATAGAGGGCAATTTCAGGAGCTTATACGAATTTGAGACTGGCAAGAAATCACACGGAGTCGAGGCACAATAACGCACGAAAAAAAGCAGGGCCGCAATTTTTCTTACGACTCTGCCGGAGTGCTTTAAATGAAGCTATTTTTTGCTTGAAGTCTTGTCTATCTGCACAAAATATGTAGCTCCATCACGTTCGATCATCAATACAAGTGTGTCTTCATTGCCGAGTGCCCGTGCTGCGTCTTCAGGACTCATAACTTCTTGGGCGTTTACCTCTAAGATTAAATCACCTTCGCGGAGACCTGCATTATAGGCCGGTGAATTTCTGCCGACTTCTGTAATGATTACTCCTTCAGCTTCTGAGTCAAGACCGTAGCGGCGTTTTGTGCTGTTGTCGAGACTTGAGATTCTGTTAATTCCGAAATCTTTTAATGCTGTGCTTGAGTCAGAATTTCTGCGGTTAGATTCTTTATCATTGTCCCGGCCTTTTCCCGGCTGTCTAGTATCTGCGTCTGCTGCACGTTCGCCGAGTTTTACGCTGAAATTCATTTTCTTGCCTTTGCGGATGACTACAAATTTTGCAGTTGAACCGGGGGCAAGAGACCTTATTTTATTAGTGAGTGCTTGAGCGTCCTTAATTTTTTCGCCGTTAATCTCAATTACGACATCTCCGCGCTTAATTCCGGCTTTGTCTGCGGGATCGCCTTTGAAAACGTCATTAATCATTGCACCTTCAGTTGAACCGACTCCGTAAGTTTTCGCCATTTGCGGTGTTACGTTGCCGATTGATACGCCGAGCCAGCCTCTTCTTGCGTGTCCATGAGATACTAAATCATTCATTATTTCTTTCGCGCGGTTAATGGGAATTGCAAAGCCTAGACCCTGTGCAAAAGGTGCGATTGCTGAATTAATGCCGATAACTTTTCCTTCCATATTTAACAATGGGCCGCCGGAATTTCCCGGGTTAATTGCTGCGTCGGTCTGCAAGAAATCATCAAAGTTTACTTCATTGCTGTGAATGCTTCTGTGCTTTGCCGAGATAACGCCGGCTGTTACAGTATGTTCAAAACCGTAGGGGTTGCCTATTGCGATAACCCATTCGCCGACTTCAAGAGCGTCAGAGTCGCCAAGTTCCAAAATCGGGAGTGCTGTATCAGGTTCAATTTTTATTACTGCTAAATCGTAAGTAGGATCGCTGCCCTTGATTGTTGCGTCGTAAGTTTTCTTGCTGCCGTCCGCTAAGAGAACCGAAACTGTTATTTTATCGACATTGCTTACGACGTGATTATTTGTGAGTATGAGTCCTTCTTTCGAGACGATAAAGCCGGAACCGCGGCCCTTCATAGGTACGGATCTATTATATTCCCGGAAATTGTCGCCGAAAAAGTGTTTAAAAATTGGGTCATCGTCGAAATCAAACGGCATTTGAGGCATTGAACGCCTATTATTTGACGCAGCTTTCTCAACGTCGATATTAACAACGGCCACTGAAGCGCGCTTTACTATCGGCACCATCGGATTTGACGCACCGAACGGCGACAAGGCCGCAAACGAACTCCCCGCACTCACGAGAATTAATATAAGCGTCATAATTAACGCTGAAAATCTTTTATTCATCTTCATTAATAGATACCTCCTAAAATTTATCATGGCATATTTTAATATTGTGAGTGATTAACTTCATGGCTTGTTTTACCGATAAAGATACTAGCAAATTGACTTATTTAGACTAAAGCAAAATTTTTCGCGCAAAATCTCTATAAATTTATAGTCAACGCATTAAATTATAACTCAATGCAGAGAGATAAAGACACGTTACAAATTCTTTTTGCCCGCCCGTCTACCCGTTATTGTGAAAACACTTTAAAAACTATACGCATACAAACAAAGCAAAGTCAAAAGCGAAAACCTTTTTTGCAACCGGGGCCGTCTGCGGGGCGATGGCTGCAGCATATTTTTGTTTATTTGCTATAAATACAGCTACATGCAATTAATTTATCGCGCGTTTTAATTGGTTAGTCCCACCCACCCACCCGGTTTATAGTCTGGAGTCGTGTTTAGGCAAAAGTTTTTACAGCTATGCAATCTCACGCCTAATCTTATAAACACTCCACGCAAGAAATAAAATCTCTATCGGCAACGCTATTATTATCCCCGTGTATGTCCAGTCATTAATAATTAATTTCGCAAAAGTAAATGGCTCTCTCACAGGGGCAATTACAAATCTCATAATAGAATAAAGAATTAGCGCAAGAGGAGCTATAACAGGATAAAATTTTTCTCTCAACTATCAGCAGCAATATAACATTTATAACCGCAAATATCGAATAATAAATCTGCACAGGGTGTCTATTAACTCCGGCGGGATCGTTCAAAAAATGTACAGCCGTGCAAAAATTTGACTCAAGCCCTTTACAGCAGCCGTTGAGAAAACATCCCCAGCGCCCTATCGATATAGCAAGCATTGCAGGTATAGCAGCTACTTCACACAATTTAGCGAACGAAATTTTTTTATTGAACACGCACATAATCAACGCGCCGAAAAAAGCTCCCAGAATCGCACCAAACTCCGCAACCCCTCCGCGATTCAAATCTAGCAGCAATGACGGACTCTCGTAATAAATCCGCCAATTTCTAATATATTCAGGAGCACGCGCACCTATCAGCATACATATAAAAGCAGCTGCCATTACTTTGCGGGACTCGTCCTCGTCAAGATTATATAAAGCTAACCTCTTGAGAGCCCATATTATCGCAATCGACAACGCAATAAACCATACAACACTATACGAATCAACCGCGAAACTTCCAATTTTGAATAACGTCGGGTACATTAGGCACTCTCCCATAATAAAATATTATCGTCAAAATATGCGTTCAATTTATTATTATGCTTGAGCCATGACAAGTAAGATTTTACAGTGCTGCCCGTCAAAACGTACTGCTCAAAGCTCATGGATAAATTATAAGCGTTAAATAATTTCTGTAATATTCTCTCGAAATTCAGCGGCTCCCTGCAAAAATTTAATATTTTCCCGGCGATCTCATTTACTTTGCTGATATTATATTCTGCTAGGGGCTTAATATCTTCAGTTATCGGCGCATGTGAAGGCACGAAAAATTTTGCTTCGAGATTCATAACTTTTTCGAGAGTCAAAATATATTCTCCTACATCATAAATGAACACTATTTGATATTTATCAAGAGCTTCACGGCTTGAGAGACAGTCAGCAAGAAATATTACATCATCAGAAGTCTTGAATCCAGCCATATCGAAAGAATGTCCCGGCAAATTTATAATCTCGAATCCTTCAGGCAAATTATCGGGAGTCAAAATTTCCGCGCTGCTTTCCTGAGCCATTAAAAATTTGTGCCTCAATTCATCAGGAGGACACCCCCCGAACAAAAACGAGGGTTCAAGCACAGGATAATTTGTAAAGCTGCAATCAACGCCGGGAACGTAAATTTTGCAGCCTGTCTGAGCTTGTAAATATTTATTGCCTCCAATGTGATCCGCGTGTGAATGAGTGTTATAAATCGCCGTGAGATTCCAGCCGTTATTATCGATAATTTTCTTGACTTTGCGGCCTGCTTCCTTGTCATTTCCGCTGTCGATAAGGCAAATATTTTTATCGCCGAGTCTCACAAGGCCTATTTTCGCGGGACTCTGAATGTAAAAACTTTTTCCCGTAATATTTATAAGCTCGTACATGAAAATTTATTCTTTCTCGAAAAATGCTTTACCCTTTGCGTATTTCTCGCGTAATTTGGGCTTCTCGATTTTGCCGGTCGGATTTCTGGGAACGTCAGCGAATATAATTTTTCTGGGACGCTTATATCTCGGAAGGCCAAGACAGAATCTGTTAATTTCTTCTTCTGTGCATTCCATACCCTTTTTAATTTGAATGATGGCTGCTGCAATTTCGCCGAGTCTAGGTTCGGGAAGTCCTATAACTGCAACGTCGTGAACTTTCGGATGTGTAATAATGAAATTCTCAACTTGAACGGGATAAATATTTTCTCCGCCGGTTATAACAACGTCCTTTTTTCTGTCAACGAGCCACACAAAGCCGTCTTCGTCCTGCATTGCCATATCACCCGTAAAGAGCCAGCCGTCTTTAATCGTTTCTGCTGTAGCTTCGGGATTCTTATAATAACAAAGCATAACGCCGGGACCTTTCACGCATAATTCGCCGGTCTCGCCCTGTTTAACTTTTTCGCCGTTATCGTCAACAATTTTTAATTTCCAGCCGTAACCAGCTACACCGATTGCGCCGACTTTGTTAATATTTTCGAGTCCCAAATGAACGCACCCAGGGCCGGTTGACTCTGATAAACCGTAATTTGTGTCGTATTTATGTTTGGGGAAATAATCAAGCCAATGACGAATCAATGACGGCGGAACAGGCTGCGCACCGATATGCATTAAACGCCATTGTGAAATATTACGGCCTTCGAGCTTTAATTCACCGGAGTCAAGTGCTGTTAAAATATCTTGGCACCACGGAACTAACAGCCACACAATTGTGCAATGTTCAAGCGATACAACGTCTAAAATAGTTTTCGGCGACGTACCTTTGAGAATAACTGCGCGGCTTCCCGTATAAAGCGATCCGAACCAGTGCATTTTTGCGCCCGTGTGATATAAAGGCGGTATACATAAGAATACATCATCATGAGTCGTTTCGTGGTGAATTGCTTCCATTCGTGCAGACTGCAATAAAGCTGTGTGATTGTGTAAAATCGCTTTAGGAAATCCTGTCGTACCTGAAGAAAAATAAATTGCTGCCTCGTCTGAATCTTCTATTAAAATTTTCGGAGCAACTGACGAACAATTATTTACTAGCTCGTTATAGCTCTCTGCAAATGACGGACAATTAGTACCGACAAAGAATAACAAACAATTTTCTCCGAGTGCTAATACTGTATTCTCGACTCGTCCGATAAACTCAGGGCCAAAGAATAAAATATCAACGTCAGCAAGTTTCACGCAATATTCGATTTCTTCTGATGAGTAACGGAAATTTAACGGCACTGCAATAGCTCCCGTTTTGAGAATCCCGAAATAAATCGGCAGCCATTCAAGACAGTTCATCAACAAAATTGCGACCTTCTGACCCTTTTTGACTCCGCGCGATAAAAGCAGGTTGGCGACTCTATTTGCTTTCTCGTCGAAAACCGACCAAGTTATTTCGCGTCTATAAGGCTTTGAAGAAGTTGGCTGAATTAGTGCGTATTCCTTCCAAGTTAGGCGAGTCGGCTCCTGCTGTTCGGGGTTAATTTCGACTAATGCGACCTCGCTGCCGTAAAGTTTTGAATTTCTCTCAAGTAAATCTGTAATGGGCAAAATAATTTTCCTTCCCTACTATAAATTATGTAAATATCAAGACTCCGGCAAAAATAGCGCAGAATAAATTTATTGTCAATATATCAATTATGCGTTAAATTCTTAATTCGCGTTACAGCTGCCTGATCGCCTAAAAATTTTTGTGCATAACTTAAAGCCTTATGACCGGAATTATTTATTATATTCACGTCTGCATTGTGATCAAGCAAGATATTAACTATTTCGCTGTGATTGCCTGACGCTGCGAACATTAAAGCCGTGTTGCCGTTGTTATTCTGTTTATTCACATTAACACCGACTTTAAGCAGGAATTTTACCAGCTCGATTTGTTTGCGCATAACTGCGAGAATTAGTGCTGTGTTGCCGTTAGAGTCTTGCGCGTTAATATCTGTTAAGGCTTTAAAATATTTTCCTGCATAATCTAATGCCGTGTAACCTGAATTGTTTATTGTATTTACACCGATAGAATTAGAATCAGAGTTAAGCAGTAAGTTTGCTAGTTTGATTTGATTTCTTGACACTGCGAACATTAAAGCCGTGTTGCCGTTGTTATTCTGTTTATTCACATTAACACCGACTTTAAGCAGGAATTTTACCAGCTCGATTTGTTTGCGCATAACTGCGAGAATTAGTGCTGTGTTGCCGTTAGCGTCCTGTACGTTGATATTTGCTCCGGCATTGAGATATGTTGTTATGCGCGTGAAGTCTTGAAGCCTGCAAGCCTTGAAAAATTCATTATTCAGCAGGAACGCTAAAATTTTTGTACCCTTCATTTTGTCATTCTTGAGTGCGAAGTCTACAGCTTTGAAGCCTTTAGTTGTCGCTGCGTTTATGTCAGCACCCTTTGAGAGCAATAATCTAACTACATCAGTGAAATTAAATCTTGATGCCAGCATTAATGGTGTATCTCCCGATTCTTTGGGCTTCCTGACGTAATTCACATTTGCGCCGGCGTTAATGAGTGATTCTACTGCGTTGACTATATTATTTTGGGCGGCGAGCATAAGTGCTGTATATCCGTTGTTCTCTACGTCATCGATATCGAGTTTAGTATGTTGTATGAGTATATTTACAGCTTGAACAGTATTAAATTCGGCAGCCTTCATAAGTGCGTTGTATCCTTCGTTATTATGTGCGTCAACTTTGCAGCCTTCATTAATTAGCATGTCAATAACTTCAAATGTGTTAAATTCAGCAGCAATTATCAACGGAGTATTATTATTTCCGTCTCGTGCGAGTTTATTTGCTCCTGCCTCGATAGCGTCAGAAATTTCTTGTGCGGTGCCGGTCTTGCAGAGTTCGAGAAATTCTGAATCACTTAAAGTTTTTGTCGGTTGTGGTGTATTGAAGTCTAACAGCTGTAAAATTTCTTCATCATCGCTGAATCTTTCCTGTGCGTAATCAAATGCGCTCATGCCGTCTAAGTCATGCCAGTCAATTCTGGGTTTCCTTGCGCACAAAGCCTTTATTACGTCCCTGTTATTATTCATTACTGCGAGTATAAGTGCCGTGCGTCTATGAGAGTTAAGCGCGTCGATATTTGCTCCTGCGTCAAGAAGTGCGTTAACTGCTTCAGGTTTGGGGTTATATTTTGCTGAGAGCATTAAAGCTGTGTCGTCGTCCCGCGTGAAGTCTCTTGCGTAAAAATTTGCTCCGGCCTCGATAGCGTCAGAAATTTCTTGTGCGGTGCCGGTCTTGCAGAGTTCGAGAAATTCTGCGTCAGTGGGCTTAGTCGTTTTTGCGAGGAGAGTCAATATTTTCGAGTCATTATATTTTCCCAGTGCATAAGATAACGCGCTTTTATAGTTTATGTCTTGAATGCTTGTATCGGCATTGCGTGAACATAGGGCTTCTATAACTTCAGGGCTGTTATTATTCATTACGGCGAGAATTAAAGGTGTACGAAGTTTTTTATTTTTTGCGTCGATGTCTGCACCCGAGTCTAGTAAAATATTTATCACTTCGGGACTATGATTATATTTTGCGGCAGTCATTAAGGCTGTATTATCGTCTTCGTTAGAGTCTATTGCGTGAACATTTGCGCCGGACTTGATAGCGTCAGAAATTTCCTGTGCTGTGCCATTTTTGCAGAGTTCGATAAATTCAGAATCAGTAATATTTGAGTCTTGGCCTTGCGTTGTCTCGTTTTCCTGAGATTCTGTTATGTCTGCATTATTGGAGTCTGCGAGAGATTCATTTATTTGCGGGTCTTGGCCTTGTGTTGACTCGTTTTCCTGAGATTCTGTTATGTCTGCATTATTGGAGTCTGCGAGAGATTCATTTACTTGCGAGTCTTGACTTTGCGTTGACTCTTTTTCCGGAGATTCTGTTATGTCTGCATTATTGGAGTCTGCGAGAGATTCATTTATTTGCGGGTCTTGGCCTTGCGTTGTCTCGTTTTCTGAAGTTGGCTGAGGTTCTGCGATAATTTCATTTACAGCTGCATTATTTGACTCTGCTTTATCGGGCTGGAGGCGTGCTAATAATTCATCGTCGATTTTGGAATTTTTCCGCGCATAGGAAAAAGCGTTTCTCCCGAATCTATCTGTTATTGTTATGTCCGCACCGTTATTTAACAGAGCTTGAATCACTGCCGGGCCCCGTAACTCTGACGCAATTATTAGAGCTGTCTTGTTTTGATGTTTATTTACTGCGTTAATGTCTGCTCCAGCTTTTACAAGAACGCTAATAACTTCCGGATCGCTGTTATAGTAAGCTGCCATCATTACGGCTGTAAAATTTTTATTGTTCGCTGCGTTGGGATTAGCTCCTTCATTAATTGCTGATTGAACTTGACTGTGCTGGCCTTCTCTGCAAAGTTTGAGAAATCTTTTATTGTTCCATGATTCTTTATTACCATTTGTGAGCATGAGACTTAAATTTATTGTATTTCCGTGAAGCTCGACGACCTTAAATTTTAGACTCTCGCCTACGTGATAATGTTCGCTTAATTTTTTATCGTCTTCTAACGGAATTTCACTAAGAGGGACAAAGCCGGGAAGCCTGCCGATTTTGACAGATAAACTTTCTTCGCCGATTCCTGTAATAGTTCCTGACACAGTGTCGCCCCTAGAGATTACCTGCATAAACATCCATTCGCACAATATTAAAGCGTCGTCCAAAAGTGTTTTAGCTTCTACTTCTGAATAATTTTTGTAGTGAACGGCATTATTTCGGGCTTCTCTAATTTTGTCGAGCAGGGCAGATTTCTCATGATCTATTATTTCGCGCGATAAAAGAGTCTGAATCTTTCCGGCCTGTTTGCCTCGTGCTGAAAGATTTTCGCTCTTCATTATGAAATTTGCGATAAACTCGCCTATATCGCCCAGACAAAGCAAAGAATAACGGGTGTTAGTGTATAAATTTTCTTCTGCCTCACGTCCGGCTGTAGCAAGTTTTTCGAGTTCCGGCAAGTCTGCAAGAAAATCAAATTTGCTCTCTGTGAATTCGTCAGCAAACCATTTACATAAATCGCAGGCTGTATTCATGAGTCTCTGCGCTGAAATTTGCGAGTTATAGCCGTTATTTTCTGCATCGTCCTTGAAATCTATCAGGGTGTTTATCTTCAAGCAGATATTTTCGTCGATTATTCCGCGTTCTGTGAGGTCCTGAATATTTGTATCTCTTGAAATATTATAATGCTCTCGTATAAGTTGAATAATGGTCTCGCCAATTTTGCCGAGATAAAGCATTGTTATATTAGCGTCCAAATCAAGACTTTTTTCGGCCTTAGTGCAATAATTTAGAAGCTCAGGAAAATCGCCCGTATCGAGAAAATCAAATCTGCTCTGCATTGTCTAGTCTCCTTGATAAAATATATGTAAATTTTATTATACGATTAAATTTTTAGCATGGGCATTTTATGTTAGTATAATGCAAAACTTTAAGGAGTCTTTATCATGAAATCTAACACAAAATTTATTTCTTTGTTCTTGTGCGGTTGTATTGCTGTGATAATAATATTTTATGTCTGTCTGTGCTTTTACTTGAATCACGGATATTTAGGTTTGAGCTATAACGATTTTAATGCACATTGGCTTGTTCGTGCGCGTGCTATAGGTTTCCAGCCATTGAGTCCCGACGGAAAATTAATTACAGCTCCGACAGTACCATGGGCGTTAATAGTTGGACAAATATTTTATGCTGGGTTCATGCCGCTTCATCAAGCACAAATATTTAATACACTGCTTCATGTTATAGTTTATTTATTTACGGCTTATTTGTTGTATGAGCTGCTCAAGAAAGATTTTGATATTACGAAAATTTTTATATTATGTCTGCTTCCGATTGCGCAATTTAGTTTTATGTATTCATTATGGTTTGGCAACGAGGGCGCAATTATATGCCTGTTAATGATTGATATTATTCTGCTCATGAAGAAACATCCTTATATCGCCGGAATTATTTTAAGTGTGTGCATGTCTAAGCCTCAGATCGCTGCAATTTTCTGCGTGATGGTCATTATACTAAGTAAAAATAACTATGGGGGGGGGGGTATTAAGTCTATAATAATTGCTGCGATAATTGACTTGTCCGCGTGGTTCACGGCAGCTGCAATAAATAATATTTCGATGGTAAATCTTTTATCAGAGTGCTTTAATGTAGGTGCGGACGATGCTGGATATTTTTACTTGGGATTGCTTCACGTTCTGAGATTCGCCGGAGTCAGTAAAAATATTGTTCTTGCCTTAAATATATTAATTGCGGTTATATTCATGTTAGTGCTTTATAAATATCTCAAGAAAAATTTACGTTCGGAAAAATTATTTTATTTTGCGGCATATGTTCCTGTCTGTGTTGCGTCAACTATGTACATGTACAAAAACGGCTGTGATTATTTGATATTGATTTATCCGGCGGCTTTCTTCATGATTTTATGCATGAACGAAAAAATTTCGCGTCAAGATTTCAATCTTTCTGTGTTGTGCACGGGATATTTATTATTGAGCAGGTGCTTGGTTTATGCCGGAGTCGTCCTGCACAGAACGAATTTAGCGCGAGGCATATATAAAGGTATTGACAGTTTGATAATTATGATAATAGGCGTGATTTTATGTAAATTAGTCGTGAAGTATCAAGAAATTTTCAGGTGCAGCGAGATCAAATAAATTTTGTTACACATAATGCGGGATGAACTAGTTATATAGTTTTTCCCGCATTTTTATTGCGAGACTCAATTTTTATTACACACAAGATTAACTCGCTAAATTTTTTATGAAGTCATGTAATTATTTATGAGCGCAGAAAAATTTTATTGTCATTATCTCTCATAAAGCCGGGAAAAATTTTATTGAGAGACTCAATTTTTATTACACGCAAGATTATCACGCTAAATTTTTATGACGTTGTGTAATTATTTATGAGCGCAGAAAAATTTTATTGTTATCTCTCATAAAGCCGGGAAAAATTTTATTGCGAGACTCAATTTTTATTACACACAAGATTAACGCGCTAAATTTTTATGAAGTCATGTAATTATTTATGAGCGCTGGGAAAAATTAAATTTTTTGTAGTTGCAAATGTAGTTGTAAAGTTTGATTCTATTCATAGACTCACAAAATATTCGCGTAAATTATAGCACGTCCAAAAATTTCCGGCACAAATCGCACAAAATTTGACTCAAATTATATAATGCGTTCATTAATGATAGATTCATAAATCGTTAAGAGTGTTAAAATTTTCAGCAAATTTGAAGGGGGAAAACTTTTAATGAAGCACTTAATGCAGGGAAACTCAGCAGCAGCACGCGGACTCTATGAAGCCGGATGTTGTGTCGCGTCAAGTTATCCCGGCACACCCAGCACAGAAATAACAGAAGAAGCCGCAAAGTTCAACGAAATTTATTGCGAATGGGCACCTAATGAAAAAGTTGCTATGGAAACAGCCTTTGGAGCCTCGCTCGCAGGTTATCGCAGTTTTTGCGGTATGAAGCACGTCGGACTCAATGTCGCAGCTGACCCGTTATTTACTGTCTCTTACACCGGAATAAATGCAGGCATGATTATTTGTGTCGCCGATGATCCCGCTATGCATTCATCACAGAACGAGCAGGACTCCCGACACTATGCAAGAGCCGCAAAATTACCCATGTTAGAGCCTTCTGACTCGCAGGAAGCACTAAATTTTTTCAAGCGCGCATTTGACATCTCAGAAGAATTTGACTCGCCCGTAATCGTAAAAATGTGTACCCGCATAGCTCACTCGCAATCACTTGTAGAAATCAGCGAAAGAGTCGAGCCTCCCGCAAAAAATTACGAGAAAAATATCGCAAAATATGTCATGATGCCCGGAAATGCTGTAAAACGTCATCCCATAATCGAAGAACGTACGCGAAAATTGCAGGCACTCGCAGAAAATATCGACTTGAACAAAATCGAGTCCGGCCGCGATAATTCAATCGGGATTATTACTTCTTCAACTAGCTATCAATATGTAAAAGAGTCATGCGGCGATTTGTACCCCGTTCTGAAATTGGGAATGATTTGGCCGCTTCCCGACGAAAAAATTAAATCCTTTGCAAAAAGTGTGAAGCGTTTAATAATTGTTGAAGAGCTTGACCCCTTTATAGAGTCTTACTGCAAAGCACTTGGCCTCGATTGTGAAGGAAAAAATTTATTCGCGCTTGAGGGAGAATTGAGTCAAAATATTATCTCTGCCAAATTAAATTTACCCGTCAATAATGGCGTAAAACTTGATGAGACAATACCTCCCCGCCCTCCTGTAATGTGTGCAGGGTGTCCGCATAGAGGTTTATTCTACACTCTGAAAAAATTAAATTGCACGGTTTTAGGCGATATAGGCTGTTACACTTTGGGAGCAGTTGCGCCGCTTTCATCAATGGAAATGACTCTTTGTATGGGAGCGTCAATAAGTGCACTTCACGGGTTTAATAAGGCGTTAGAGAGAGTCGGTGAGAAAAAAAATACTGTCGCTGTAATCGGTGATTCAACTTTCATGCATTCAGGTATGACAGGACTCGCAAATATCGCGTACAATCAAAGCAAATCGGTCGTAATAATTCTTGACAACTCTATAACCGGCATGACAGGACATCAGCAGAACCCTACAACAGGTTATAACATCAAAGGAGACCCAGCCGGAAAAATTAATCTTGAGAATCTATGCAAAGCTATGGGATTCAATCGCGTTAAAGTTATTGACCCTTACAATTTGCAGGAGTGCGAAAAAGTTATACGCGAAGAATTAGAGTCAGACGAGTCAAGCGTAATAATTTCAAGAAGGCCCTGCGCGCTGTTAAAATATGTCAAGCACAAGCCATCATTACACGTGAATATTTCTAAATGTGTAGGCTGTAAATCCTGCATGAAAATAGGCTGCCCCGCAATATCAATTAAAGACGGCAAAGCAAAAATTGACTCGACTCTTTGTGTCGGCTGCGGAGTATGTCAGCAATTATGTAAATTTAACGCACTTGAGGAGGCCTAAATCATGACGCAAAATATTATGATAGTCGGAGTCGGCGGTCAAGGCAGTGTCTTAGCAAGTAAATTACTCGGTCATCTGCTAACTTCACAAGGCTATGACGTAAAAGTCTCTGAAGTTCACGGAATGAGTCAGCGCGGAGGAAGCGTCATTACTTATGTAAGATTCGGCGAAAAAGTTTATTCACCAGTTATCGACAAAGGGCAGGCAGATTTTATTGTATCGTTTGAAATGTTAGAGGCTGCTAGAAATCTTGAATACTTGAAGGAAGGCGGCCAAATCGTAACATCAACGCAGGAAACTGACCCAATGCCCGTTTTAATAGGTGCTATGAAGTACCCCGAAAATTTGTTAGCAAAAATTAAGTCTCTGGGAGTGAAAGTTGACGCGCTTGACTGTCTTAAACTCGCAGAAGAGGCCGGAAGCACAAAAGCTGTTAATCTTGTCCTGCTTGGAAGATTGAGTCATTATTTCGCTGATATTCCCGTTGAAGCATGGCAGGAGTCAATAAATTCATGTGTGCCTGCAAAATTTTTAGAGCTGAATCTCAAAGCATTTAATCTCGGCAGGAACGCATAAAATTTAGTCAAAGAAGGTATTATTTACAATATGGAAAGATATTATCAGCCCGAAATTGAGACGATGCCGCACGAAAAAATTCGCGAACTCCAGAATGAGCGGTTATTAAAGCAAGTTAAACACGTCTGGGAAAATGTCCCCTACTACCGCGCAAAAATGCAGGAAAAAAATTTAACTCCCGACGACATTAAATCAATGGACGATTTATACAAGCTCCCATTTTTAACGAAGGACGATTTACGCAAAGCATACCCCTACGGATTAATGGGAAAGCCGTTAAAAGACTGTGTCAGGATTCAATCAACTTCAGGCACAACAGGACAAAGAGTCGTAGCGTTTTACACACAGCATGATTTAAATATCTGGGAGACAATGTGTGCACGTGCAATCACAGCAGCAGGCGGAACAAATGAAGATGTTGTGCAGGTCTCATACGGTTACGGATTATTCACAGGAGGTCCGGGACTCAACGGCGGAAGTCATTTAGTAGGCTCGCTCACGATTCCAGCGTCATCGGGGAACACTGACAGACAAATTATGTTCATTAAAGATTTATCAGCTACGATTTTATGTTGTACTCCGAGTTATGCAGCTTTTATCGGTGAACGCATGAAAGAAATGGGAATGACCCCGAATGATATACCATTGAAAGCAGGAATTTTCGGGGCTGAAGCGTGGTCGGAAAGTATGCGCCGTGATATTGAGGCAACTATGGGAATTAAGGCCTATGACATTTACGGGCTTACAGAACTTTGCGGGCCCGGAGTCTCGTTTGAATGCTCTGACCAACACGGAATGCACATCAACGAAGATTATTTTATCGCTGAAATAATTAATCCTGAAACCGGCGATGTTTTACCTGAAGGAAGTCTCGGCGAGCTTGTGTTTACGACTCTCGATAAAGAAGCATTCCCGTTACTGCGATATAGAACGCGTGATATTTGCTCACTCACTCGCGAAAAATGCCCTTGCGGACGTACTCATGTGCGCATGACAAAACTTAAGGGACGCAGCGACGACATGTTAATAATTCGCGGTGTTAATGTCTTCCCAAGCCAAATTGAAACTGTATTAATCAATCAGGGCTACCCGGCAAATTATCAAATTATAGTTGATCGCGTAAATAATACTGATACACTTGATGTACGCGTCGAAATGACTCCGGAAATGTTCACGGACAATCTCGGCGAGGTCAATAAACGGCAGGCAAAACTTGTCGAAGGTCTGCGCTCTATGTTAGGATTAACGGCGAAAGTTACTCTTGTTGCTCCTAAGACTATAGCAAGAAGCGAGGGCAAAGCAGTAAGAGTCATAGATAACCGCAAAATTTAAGGAGTGTGAGATTTTATGAGCGTAAAACAAATTTCTGTTTTTCTCGAAAATAGGCCGGGCTGTCTTCATGAGATGACAAAGGCTCTTGCAGATAATAATATCGATATGCGCGGGCTTTCACTTGCGGAGACCAGCGACTTTGGAATCGTAAGACTCATTGTTGACGATGTTTACGGCACAGCAAATGTATTGAAGACTTCAGGATTTATCGCGAGCATTACAGACGTTATAGCCGTTGAGGTTCCGAACGTCCCCGGCGGATTAAATAAGGTTCTGGAAATTTTGCAGGGCGTTAATATCAACGTCGAATACATGTACGCGATTTTAGGCAATAAATCATCAGAGACGGCCTATATGATATTCAGAGTCAATGACAACGAGTCGGCCTCTAATGCGCTTATGAATGCCGGAGTCAGAATCATGAATCAGGAGACTTTATCGGCGTTATAAAAATTTTATCTGAGTCCGAGAATCTTTGCTGCGTTCTTGTAAAGAATTAAATTTTTCTCGGACTCACTTAATTTCAACGAGTTAAAATCTTTCACGCATTGAATTTGTGAGCTCCACGGCGAGTCAGTTCCGAATATAACACGATCTGCACCAAAAATTTTTATGATTTGCGTAAATTTTTGAGCGTCTAACATTTTGCACTGTTCTTGACTCGTGTAAAAATTATCTCCGTTCGGCGTAAATTCTCCCAGAGAAAAAGCTGTGTCGATATAAACATTTTCACGTCCTGCAAAAAATTTTATGGAATCTTCCCAGCACCGCCAGCCGCCCATGTGAGCGAGAATGACTCTCACGTTTTCGGCCAAGTCAAGAGCTTTTGCAATTCGTGAAGGCAGTGCGTTATCATTACCCGCAAAACCTATGTCAAAACCTGCATGGATCATTACGCACAAATTAAATTTTCCGGCGAGTGTAAGAATCTTTATAAATCGCGAATCATCAATTTTGACTCCCTGATAAACCGGATGAATCTTTACTCCCTTAACGCCTGAACGTGATAATTTTGCGAACTCTTCACTAATATTTTTGCAGTCCGGATGAATTGCACCGAATGAGAAAATTTTTGTGTCTTGATTCTGAATTATTGCGGAGTCATTTATTTTGCTGACTTGTTCGGGCTTAGTTGCGACCGGCTGTAAGACTGAAATATTTATTTTTGCTTCTGACATTGAATGCGCGAGAGATTTTATTGTCCCGTCAGTGAAATATTTTGTGTGACTCTTGCCTGATAGAGCCTCTAACGCACGAGCCGCAATTTTTTCCGGGAATGTGTGAACGTGAAAATCTATTATGTTCATGTATAAAAAATTTTTCCTTTCGTGAAACATTATCTGCTATAGTTACTGCGTAGAAAAATATATTTACGCGATAAATTTATTGCATTGAGTTAGAATTATAGCAAATGCACTTTCGCGCGGTAAATTAATTGTGTTGAGCTGAAATTATGTAAGTGTGCTATAAATAAATTACAGGAGGCATAAATCATGAATCAAAATTGGAATACAGAAAAATATTCACAAGGCTTCTCGTTCGTGTACAAATATGGTGCTGATGTCTTGAACTTAATAGAACCCGACGGAGTCAAAAACGTTATTGATTTAGGCTGCGGGACGGGAGCACTCACTAAGGCACTTGCGGAAAAAGGTTTTAACGTTACCGGCCTTGACGCTTCTGAAGAAATGTTAAATCAAGCCCGCGCAAACAATCCCGGCATAAATTTTATTCACTCAGACGCAGCTAATTTCAAGCTCAGTGAGAAAGTTGATGCAATTTTCTCTAATGCCGTTCTTCACTGGATAGACAAATATAAGCAGCCCTTAATGATGAAGTGCGTATATAATGCTTTGAGATCCGGCGGACAGTTCGTTTTTGAAATGGGCGGTTATGGTTGCTGCAGGCTCATTCATGAGGAACTAGCGAAAAATTTTGCTGCTCACGGTTATAAATACGTTATGCCGTTCTATTTTCCGACTATTGGCGAGTATGCGTCGTTATTAGAGAATGCCGGATTTACAGTGAGATTCGCAATTTTATTCGACAGACCCACGAAATTAGACACCGACGAAGGCATGTATAACTGGATAAAAATGTTCGTGAATATCCCGTTTAAGTCCGTGAAAGAGTCTGACCGTGAAATAATTATATTAGATTCTGTGAATAACTTGCGCAATGACATAAGATTGTATCACGGCGGAGAATGGTTCGCTGATTATGTAAGACTCAGAGTCAGAGCTGTAAAAGAATAAAAAATGACTCCCGGCGTAATTTGGGAGTCAATAATAATATTTATTAGCTGGCCTCACATTTTTTAACCGCGTCTTCAGGTTTAGCGTCAGTAAATATTAAATCAAGAATCCCCGGCGAATACTTTTCGAACATCATCGCAGGAATAACTATACTTGCACGCACTATTTCTCGTGAAGGGGTTATATCGCTGCAATTCGTGTGAATCTTATAACGGATTTCACCGTCCCGGCAGTCAAGCTCAAAATTTCCGTTCCTGAGTCCGTAGTTAGCTCTGCAAATAAATTCTGCCATTGCTGCAATCGCTAAAGGATTATCAGAGTCCGCGCTTATGGGTGAGATCGCATAAACCGTGAAAGAATCTTCGTGAATTTGCAAGTAGTAATTAATATTTTTCATCTTCCCGCCTATGTTCACGCCGAATCTTAATATCCCCTGCTCATCATCAAAGCTGAAGTGCCAATCATCCAATATCATGAAATTACGAATTTCTTCTGCAATATCCTTTGAATAATCTTCGTCGGCAAATGCTTTGTTACATCCTGCAAATAATATTACGAACGCGCAAATAATTAAAATCGTTGTCATGATATTTTCCCTCCTTTAAAATCTGCATGTATATTGTAGCAGTTAATATCGGGAAAAAATTTATTATCTCGCGAGCCAGCCTCCGTCGACCGCTAAAATATGGCCGTTCACATAATTTGAAGCCTGCGACGCAAGAAATACAGCAGCACCCTTTAAATCTTCAGGAGTTCCCCATCTGTCAGCAGGGATTCTCGACAAAATTTCTACACTGCGTTTGGGATCCTTTATGAGCGCGTCAGTATTATTTGTTGCGATATACCCCGGTGCTATTGCGTTGACCTGAATATTATATTTTGCCAGTTCGTTGGCCATTAATTTTGTTATGCCTGCTACTGCGCTTTTGCTGGCCGTGTAGCTGACGACTCTTATACCGCCCTGAAATGAAAGCATTGATGCAATATTAATTATTTTGCCGCCGCCTTGAGATTTCATGACTCTTGCTGCTGCCTGAGACAGGAAAAATAAAGATTTCTGGTTCGTGTTAATTACGTCATCCCAGTTTTTTTCGCTAAATTCGAGAACGTCCTCGCGCCTTATAATTCCTGCATTATTTACGAGAATATCGAGTCTCCCGAAAGTTTTTACAGTTGTGTCGACTAAATCTTGAATCTTATCTTGCTTTGACATGTCGATGTCGTAATACAAAAATTTTCGTCCGAGAGATTTAATATACTCTTCAGTTTCCGGCATTGCTGCATGACCTGCGCCGACTACATCACAGCCTGCTTCTGCGAGACCTTCTGCTATGCCGCGTCCGATTCCTGTTCTTGCGCCTGTTACTAATGCGATTTTACCGTTGAGATCAAATAAGTTTGCCATAATAAAATTTTCACCTCATATAAATTATCTCATGTCAGTGGGCTTAATTACGTCCATGTCGTCGAACTCTTGATTTTCTCCGCCCATTGCCCAAATAAATGTGTAACTTGCTGTGCCTGCTCCGGAATGAATTGACCAGGAAGGCGATATTACAGCGTCAAAATTTTTCATAACTATGTGCCTTGTTTCGCTGCCTTGTCCCATGAAGTGAAATACTACGTTGTCATCGGGAATCTCGAAATATGTATAAATTTCCATTCTGCGCTCGTGAGTGTGAGCTGGCATTGTGTTCCAAACGCTTCCGGACTCTAATTGTGTAAGACCCATTGAAAGCTGGCAGGTTTTGAGCACGTCAGGATGTATAAATTGATTGATTACGCGCTTGTTTGATGTTGCAGGATCACCGAGCGGACGTTTTGCGGCATCAGCAATTTTTATTAATTTCGTCTCGTAACTTGTGTGAGCAGGAGCAGAGACCATATAAAATTTTGCGGGGTTATTTGCGTCATCGCTTGAGAAATAAACTTTTTCTGTTCCCTTAGTGATGTATAAGCAGTCTTTATAGCCGAGTTCGTAATTTGTCCCGTCAGCCTCGATTTTGCCTGCACCGCCTAAATTGAATATTCCGATCTCGCGGCGTTCGAGGAAATAATGAGTCCCGAAATTTTTCCATACGTCAATACCGTCATCAATAGAAAGTTTTTTGCTCACCGGCATACAACCAAGAGTAACCATTCTATCAACGTGGCTGTAAACGGCGTTTACCTTGTCGGGCGTGTAAAGATTTTCGATTAAGAACTCTTTGCGCAGCTCTTCTGTTGTGTAGCGCTTAACGTCATTGGGGCTGCACGAATAACGAATGTCCATATTTTAAATTTGCCTCCTGTAAAAAATTTTTTAGCACAGATTATGTTATCATAATATCAAGCACAAATTAAGGGAGATAAATTAACGAAACATGAATAATAAAGCTGTTGCCGTAAATATAAAAGATTATATTATAGATTTATACAAGACGATATTTTTTATCATAACTAGCAAGAAATTCAAGATCGAGATTTTTCTTGTGTCATCATTTATATTTTTCTTTGTCAAATATATTCTTCAATACGCGTCGGAGCCGGGATTCATATCGCCTCAGGCACTATTGGAAGCAAAATTTTATACTGCTGTCATGCATTGGGGTATTACGGGAACAATAAATTTAACTATAAGACGCAAAATATTTCACAACAAGGCCGTAAACGTTTTTATTATCGGGATAACGTTATTTATGTTCTGGCAGATTTTCGCGCTCATGCTGAATTTAACGGCTATAGGTGCCCGCACTAATGCAGATAGAGAATATTTGTCAATACTAGCATTTTATTGCAACCTATTTTTTACAGCCAGAATAATGAAAGCCTATCACCTTGAAGAACATGTAATAAAACATATAGTTATTACTCACGGCACAGCAATATTAATGATGTATATCACATATTTTGACGGATTTGCGTTCTTGAGTTCGCTTGCAAATGTTCTCGGTAATGCAGGGCGTTATCGTTTTGCTTTCGGAATGGGACATTTCAATACAGCCGGCGGAAACGCGTTTCATTTTCTGATGGCCTTTGCTGTATATCGGGAACTTGTTTTGGAAGCTGGCCATAATAAATGGAATCTCACATATTTGTATTCAAAAATTTTGTGTATCGTAGTAATAATTGTGCTTTTGTCTACTGGTTCGAGAGCTGCAATAACGGGAATAATAGGTTTCTGGATTACATATTTTACTCTCAAATATTACAACGGAATACATGTAAACGCTAGAGTCTTGATGATTTATTCTATGATAATAGCTGTTGTGCTGCTTATAATTTATGTTGACTGGGAGCAAGTTTACGAATTAAGCAACAGAGCTGTAAATTATACTTCTCCGCTATTAGCAAGAATGACTCTTTATGATTGGTTCGTAGGGTTGGGGCCGTTTGGTTTCTTTGACTCTTTTTATCTCACTACAATTGTAAGCACCGGCATAATAGGAGGAATCTTTATTTTCACAGCAGTATTTTACTTAACGTTTGCTTACTTCAAGAATGTTGCGCACATGACAAAGGTACAAATGCTCGTAGGTTCTATGATAATAGCTTCTATGTACAGGGCACTATTTGAAACGTTTTTAGCTGGACAGGGTGCAGGATCCTTTACTGTATGGTCATTTGCTTTAGCTTACATTTAATGGAGATGAATATTTATGAGCAAAATTTATAATATTTACGGCACAGACTCTCACTCAATGACAGTTAAATTATTAGAGTCGTCGAATGCAATTAATCTCGTTCCAACCGGAGGCAATGTCGCGTTAAAACCTAATCTCGTCGTAGCAGGACACCCCGACAACGGAGCAACAACTCACGCAGGAATTTTATCGGGCTGCATAGAATATTTCAGGGCAAACGGCGTAAAAGATATAAGCATTATCGAGGGCAGCTGGGTAGGTGATGACACAAATCGAGCAATGAAGCGCGCCGGTTATGACAAAATTTGCGAAAAATATAATGTCCCGTTCTATGATTTAAAGCATGACTCAACGAGAAAAATTAATACTCAAATCGGCCCTATTGATATTTGCGTGCGTGCTCTTAGTGCGGGACTGCTCGTTAATCTTCCTGTTTTGAAGGGTCATTGCCAAACTGTTATGACTTGTGCGCTGAAAAATTTAAAAGGTTGTCTCCCTGACAAAGAAAAAAGGCGCTTTCACTCGCTGGGATTAACAAAACCTATTGCAGCATTAGGCGCAGCTTTGAAAACTGGTTTAATCATAGTCGATAGTATTTGCGGCGATTTAAATTTTGAGGAGGGCGGGAATCCTGTGCAGACAAATAGAATCTTTCTCGGCACTGATCCTGTAAAAATTGACTCGTATGGTGCTAACTTAATGGGACTCGATTTGAATCAAGTGAAATATATAAAACTTGCTTATGACTACGGAGCGGGCGAAATAGATTTTAACGAGTCAGAAATTATTAACCTCAACGATCCCGACGATGCCGGAAAATATCCACGTCCATCAGGAAGAGTCGCAGGTCTGATAAAAAATGTTCATGAAGATTCGGCGTGTAGTGCTTGTTATGCTGCATTAGTGAGAGCTTTATACGTTAATTCGCGCGGAATGAGCAAAAATATTTATATTGGTCAGGGCTGGAAAAATAAAAATATTCCTGATAATGCGCTAGGAGTCGGCGTTTGTTGTTCGGGTGCAAAAAATTGCGTGAAAGGCTGTCCCCCAAGTGCGAAAGATATTGCAGAAAGTTTTTAACTACTCGCCTTCATTGATGCATTTATTGCCGGTTAAAAAAGTTTCCTTCAATAATAATTTAACCCGGTGCAAAAATTTCATGTCTGGATATCTGTTTTTTTGTTGGGAGGCGAGTCCCTTTTTTGATGTAATTATTGTAAAACACTACAAAATTTTCTAATATTTGGCGTTAATTTTTTTATGACCGTCATAACCTACCTATTCTACGTCTCTTACTGTTTTAACACTTTGGGAATCTATTACTGCATACGTATTCTTGTTTACATCACAGTATATTGCATAATCTTTTCCCATAAATCGGTTACTTTCGCACGACGGAAAAAACTATAAACTATCTGATACGCGGAAAAATCATGTGGAAGTTGTCCCCATTGACAGCCGGTTTCTAAAACGTAAAAAACTGCATTAGTCAATACTCTCGTATTTTTGTGTAGAAAGGGTCTATTTTTTCCTCTGTCTATCTGTTAAATCACTTTGGATAAATTTTCATTATTTATATTTAATTCTCTTTCCCATGTGAAAACAGGTTCTTAGATAGTGCTTCATTTCACAGGAAAAAACGACGCAATGCCGCCTTATTCACCTGAGCTTAATCCTATAGAATATTTCTGCTATTGGCTCAAAAAAAACAGTGTACAGACACACTTCAATTTACTTCCAATTTGGCAGTCGTACGGCGAAAGATAATCGTTGGATATTGCGAACTGGTGCACCATGTAGAACCGGAAATATGGAGATCATAACAATACGCACCGTCGTTTTATACGGGAATTTGGGCAAACTTTTTGAGATTGTGAAGAAAGATTCTGACTTTGGATAGCTTATGATAGGCGCTTTCTATAAACATTTTCGGGAAGCTATGACAAAATATTTTTGTTGAGTTAAAACTTGAATATTTGTTGTATGTGTGCACCCCGTTTTTTTATCGCGTTTTTGCCGAGCCTTTTTCCCCGCCCGTAATTATAAATGCACGTTTTCGAAAGACTTTTATGTAAAAGTACATCACTACGCAGCAGGAGGCAATCAGGACATAGACTGCACAAAAGGAGGCTCAACAAGATTCATTTGGAATGCCAGTCCGAATTATTATAATAAATAATACATTTTTAGAGCTGAAACGTTGGCGAGGTATTGCGACGCGATATTTAACATCAGTACAAATTTAATGTGCCTTAAGATACTTTGAACACACTATCTAGTAATTGAGTCAAACGCTCAAAGATTCGAGTCTTATAAACTTGAGTGCGAGACAAATATTATTGAGTCAGAAATAATTTCTGCTGTAAAATAACCTTATCCATAAATAAAAGGGGGTAAAAAAATTGCGTGATTACGTGAAAATAACTGAACGCGATAATGTTGCAGTCGTAACTCATGACGTTAACAAAGGCACTGAAATAATGCCGGGAATAATTTTGCGTGATGATATTCCGCAGGCTCATAAATTTGCACTTGTTGATATTCCCAAAGACGGCGAAATTATAAGATATGGCGTTGTGCTGGGTTATGCACTTGATGAAATTAAGCGCGGTTCATGGATTAATGAGCATATGTTGAGGCTTCCTGTTTCTCCTTCACTTGATAATATGCCCTATGGAGTTAATATCGTGAAAGATTTACCCGTTGCACCCCGCAAAACTTTCATAGGCTACAAGAGTCGAGACGGCTTTTATGCAGGGACTCGAAATATTTTAGGCATTCAGACTACTGTGCAGTGTGTGCAAGGAGTCTTAAATGTTGCAGTCGAGAGAATCAAGCGCGAAATCTTGCCGAAATATAAAAATGTTGATGATGTAGTTGCGATAAATCATGCTTACGGCTGCGGAGTTGCTATTAATGCACCGTTTGCGAAATTTCCTATTAGGGCGCTGCAAAATATTGCGAAACATCCGAATTTTGGCGGTGAGTTAATGGTTGTCTCGTTAGGCTGCGAAAAATTGACCGTCGATAAATTAATTGAACCGGAATTAAATACTCCTGAAAATGTTATAGTTTTACAGGACTGCAAAGGCTTTGACGCTATGATTAACGCGATTCTTAACATGGCCGAGAAAAAATTGCAGGTTTTAGACAAGAGACGGCGTGAAGAGCTGCCCTTAAGTGATTTATTAGTCGGAATGCAGTGCGGAGGTAGTGACGCTTTTTCCGGAGTGAGTGCTAATCCTAGCGCGGGTTATGCGGCTGATATGTTAGTGCAAGCTGGTGCAACTGTCATGTTCAGTGAAGTTACAGAAGTTAGGGACGGAGTTAATTTTATTGCTGAACGCTGCATAAGTTCAGAAGTAAGAGATAAACTCGCTGAAGAAATGCGCTGGTATGATAATTATCTTGCTGCCGGAGAGGTCGACAGAAGCGCAAACCCTGCACCGGGCAACAAAAAAGGCGGTCTCAGCAACATAGTAGAGAAAGCTATGGGATCAATCGCAAAAAGCGGGACATCGCCAATTGTTGAAGTATTATCACCTGCTGAACGTCCAACAAAACACGGAATGATTTACGCGGCGACACCTGCGAGTGATATGGTCTGCGGCCCGTGTCAATTAGCTAGCGGTATCGGATTACAAGTTTTCATGACGGGACGGGGGACTCCATACGGGTTAGCGGCTGCTCCTGTTATAAAAGTCTGCTCACGTAATGAAATGAAGGAACAATGGCCAGACGTAATTGACATCAGCGCGGGTGCAGTTGTTACGGGCGAGAAAACGATTCAAGAGGTCGGGACGGAATTATTTAATTTCATAGTCGACGTTGCAAGCGGAACAAAGAAGCCTTACACAGAACAATACGGGCTGCATAATTTTTTGTGTATATTCAATCCTGCGCCTATAACGTAGTGTATAATTTGATTCTCCCTTGCTGGTTTAGTGAGGGAGAGTCATAAAAATTTTGGGGAGGGTTATATTTATGCCGGGAATAAAGAGATTGCCGGGAGAAACTGCAGAACAACATGCAAAGCGCATTGGGGAAATTGTCAGTAAAGGTATTGATCCTGAAATTAAAGAAATTATCAAGAGCTTAACAGGAATTATCAAGGGTGATTACAGTCTTGATGAAGTAAAAATGGAAGCATTGAGGGCGAGATATGATCGTACTCGTTGATGATAATGTCTTGCTTGATGTTTTGCAGGAAAGACAGCCTCATTACAATTATTCAAATAATGTTTGGGATTTTTGTGCTAACGGTCATAATATAATCGGTTATATATCTGCGCTTACTATTGCAGACATAGTTTATATTATGCGTAAAGAAATAACTTATGACAAAATTGATGTCCTTTTAGCAAGAGTCTCTAAAGTTTTCAGAGTGGCAGATTTGACTTTACAAGATTTAACTACAGCAGCAAATATGAAATGGCGCGACTTTGAAGATGCTGTACAGAGTGCAATTGCCTCAAGAATTAACGCAAATTATATAATAACTCGGAATGTTAAAGACTTTCAGGGCAGTAAAGTGCAGGCAGTTACACCCGAAGACTATTTCACAAATATATTTGTAATATAATATATAAAATTTTTTATTAGGGAGTTGACACACATGAATGAAAACGCTATAATCACTCATCACTCATCACTCATCACTGACTCTTGTCCTGTCTGCAATGGCAAAAATTTAGAAAAACGCAAAACAATTGTCAGCGATTTTGTAATGTCGCGAATAACTGACGATTTTAAGCCCGGCAGTAATTATCCCATAAATTTATGTTATTGCAAAGACTGCACATTTGCATTTTACGATTACAGAATGTCAGACGAAGAAATTAATCGTCTCTATCATAATTACAGGGACGAAATTTATCAAAAACAGCGGGAACGTTATGAATGCTGGTATACAAAAAAAGTAAATGATGCGCTTAATTCCAGTTTTAAATCTCTGCATGAGCAGCAAAAAATAATCGAGCAGATAATCTCGCAGAACATTCACCGGGAAATAAAAATTGCTCTTGATTATGGCGGCAATGAGGGAAAAACTTTTATTGATAAAATAGGCACAGAAGCAAAATATGTATTCGATATTTCCAGCATTCCGACTATTAAAGGCGTCGAGAGAATCGCAAATTTTGACGACCTCAAGAATTATAAATTTGATTTCGTAATGTGTAATCACGTTTTTGAGCATTTAACGCAGCCCCTAAGCATGATGCAGAATTTCAGACAAATTGCGCAGCCGGACACAATTTTTTATATCGAAGTTCCCAGCGAGAACCCCTTTACGCATAAAGCTGATAAATATTCAATCAGGAAAAATATATCTCTGTTGTTCAATCCTGATTTCAGTATATGGCGGCTTGTTAAGCATTATTTAAAGATGAAAAAGTATCCTCCTATGCCTATGGGAGAGCATATAAACTTTTTCACACCGGAATCAATTAGCACTATGGCAGAAAAAAGCGGCTTTAGAGTAATTGACGTTCAAGAAAATATAGAAAATTTTGCTTTAGGACATTGGACTATTTTATCAATGTTATTCAGGTTATAAAAAAATTTCCCCTCCCGTTTGTGCTGCATGAGAGGGGATTAATTTATTTATTTGCCTCTAACCAGCTTTCAAGAATCAATACCGCCGCAATTTTGTCAACCGTTTTGCGCCTTTGTCTGCGTGAAATATCAGCGTCAATTAACATTTTTTGCGCAATAACAGTAGTAAATCTCTCGTCCCACGTGATAAATTCTATTTCGGGATAATCAGCCTTTAACGACTCTTGAAGGGTTAAGACTCTTTCTGCTGCCTCGCTTTTTTTGCCGTCTGTTCGTAATGGGAGGCCAAGAACTATTACAGCAGGATTAAATTTTTTCACGCAAGAGTCAAGCTCTTCACGCCACGAGTCAATTTGCCACACTCCGAGTCCCTGTGCGATTATACGTGAAGGGTCAGAAACTGCCGCACCGATTCTTACGCTGCCGATATCAAGTGCTAATACTCTGCTCAACTTCTTAAAAGCTCCTCTATTCTTTCAACTGGGAACGGAGGACAGGCTATAGGCTTCATTGCTATAGAAATTAATTTTACGGGGTTATCGTCCGGCGCAACGTGATTAACGCTCAAATGCCCGCAAATTTTACAGCGGTGAATTATTGCCCATTCTCCGTTTTTCCTGACCCACACGCTTATTGGTTCCATTATGCCGCCGCAGTCTGATTCGCGATCTCCTGGTTCGTTGTCTAAATGAAGGCTTGAGAGACAATTATTACAGTGATTGCGGTGATTTTCGCCGAATAATGGCGGATTAACTTTCCAGCCGCATAATTTGCACGTAAAGCCCTCATTGCACGCGTGAGTCTTGTAATAACCTTTTTCAAGAGATTTTCTCTTGTGTTCCCTATTCAATTTACAAACCTCCTTAAAGATTGAGTAAAATTTTTCTCTCGGAGGTTCTGAAAACTTTATCTGCTCCAGACCTCCCAGCCTGAAGCAATCTTTATTAACAATTTGCCGTGAGTCATAAATGCAAATCTCCTTGTTTAATTATTTAATTGATTCTCGACGAGTTCACGTACACGCTTTAAAGCCGACTCTAATTTTCCGCCGTCTTTGCCGCCGCCTTGTGCGAGATTCTTACGTCCGCCGCCCTTACCGCCTAACACTGAGCAAGCCTCTTTTATGAGATTTCCCGCGTTAATGCCGAGATTCACTGCTTTATCGTCCGCCATTGCGATAATTTGACACGATTTGTCATCACTATTTATTGACGCAAGGACTACAATATTTGCCTCTGGTCTTGCACGCGCTTTATCGCCTATATCACGCAGCATATTAGCAGGAATATCAATAAATCTTCCGACTTGAAGCAATACCCCGTTAAGTTCTTCACGTTCTAAAAATTTCTCGGAGTTATCGAGCAGTTCACGCAATTTTGCAGCCTGAATCTGACTCTTCATAGTTTTTAATTCGTCAACAAGTGCGCGGGCCTTCTCGTTTAAATTGTCCTCGTCGGTAGATAATAAAGCAGTCATTGAATTTCTCAGCGCAAATAATTTCTGCATTAAGAATAATACATTCATTCCGGTTGTAGCTAAAATTCGCCGTGTGCCTGAGCCGATACTCTCTTCACGCAAAATTTTGAAGCTGCCTATATCGCCCGTTCGTTTGACGTGCAAGCCCCCGCATAATTCCATTGAGAATCCCGGAACATTTACGATTCTTACAATATCGCCGTATTTTTCCTCAAAGAGTGCCTTTGCTCCGAGTGATTGAGCTTCTTCTTTCGTGTGTTCAGAAATTTCAAGCTCGGTATTATTCAAAATTTGCTGATTGATAATTTTCTCGGTCTCGATAATTTCAGATTCAGTTACGGGCGAATGATGAGTAAAATCGAATCTCAAAAATTTATCGTTCACTAGCGAGCCTGCCTGCCTGACATGACGGCCGAGAACCTGCGCTAATGCCTCATGCAATAAATGAGTCGCTGTATGATTGCGCCTGATTTCACTGCGTCTAGAGTCATCGACAAAGCATAATACTTCATCACCGGTTTTGATTTCGCCGTCGGACTCAAGTTTTACGGAATGAACGATAATTTTTCCGTGCGGGACAGTGTTTAAGACTTTGAGAACGCTTGAACCCGTTTTTATTTCGCCTGTGTCGCCGACTTCTCCGCCTCTTTCAGCATAGAACGGAGTAGAGTCAAGCACTATTTCAAATTCGCATGGACTTGTAATTTTTTCGACTCGGCCTTCAGGTGTAATCAACGCTAAAATTTTAGCAGAGTCCGTTACTCGTTCATAGCCCGTAAAATTTGTAGCTCCTGATTCATTCTCTATTTCCGTGTAAATGTCTCCTGCTAATGCGCTTTTTTTCTGTTTGCTTGAGGCTCTTGCGCGTTCCCGTTGCTCGTTCATTGCAGATTTAAAGCCGTCTTCATCGAGTGTAAAGCCTTGTTCACCTGCCATTTCGCGAGTCAATTCCGGCGGGAATCCGTAAGTGTCATACAACGTAAATATAACTTGGCCGGGAATCTCGTTCACGCCTTGAGATTTTAAGCTCGCGATCTCTGAGTCAAATAATTCTGTGCCCTGACGCAAAGTTTTGTTAAATTTTTCTTCCTCAAGATTAATAATTTGTTCGATAACAGGTCTTTGCGTGATTAATTCGTTGTAAGGATCTCCCATAATGTTTATCAAAATCGGCAGGTACTCGCAAATAAATAAACCGTCAAAGTTTAGGAGCTTCCCGAATCTGACAGCACGCCGCAAAAGTCTTCGCAGCACATAGCCGGGGCCGTCATTTGAAGGCAGTACACCATCAGCAAGCATAAACGCAACGCTCCTTATGTGATCCGAAATTACACGCGCGGCCATGTCGTTAAACTCGTTATCGCCGTATTTAATCCCTGCACGCTTACAAGTATAATCAATCAGGGGCGTAAATAAATCCGTCTCGTAATCAGTGTCGACCTCCTGAACAACTGAAGCGAGTCTTTCGAGTCCCATTCCTGTATCAATATTTTTGTGAGGCAGTAAAGGCAGGCTCCCATCTTTCTGTCTGTCAAACTGTGTAAATACGAGATTCCAAATTTCCATGTATCTATCACAATCGCAGCCGACTCCGCAAGTTTCTTTACCGCACGAATATTTTGCGCCCCTGTCGTAATAAATTTCGCTGCAAGGTCCGCACGGGCCAGTCTCACCCATGAACCAGTAATTATCGTCTTGGCCGAATCTGTAAATTTTATTCTCAGGAAGTCCGACTACATTATGCCACACGTTAAATGCCTCGTCGTCATCCTTATAAATAGTGGCGTATAATCTTTCAGGGTCTAAGCCGATTCGCTCCGTCAGAAATTCCCACGCCCATGTGATAGCCTCATGCTTGAAATAACTTCCCCACGAGAAATTACCGAGCATCTCAAAAAATGTGTGATGTCTTGCTGTTCGTCCGACGTTTTCTATATCGTTTGTGCGTACACATTTTTGACTCGTTACGACTCTGGGATATTCGGGCTGCTTTATTCCTAAATAATAGGGTTTCAGCGGCACCATTCCCGCAATAGTAAATAACAATGAAGGATCTTCCGGAACAAGTGAGAAACTCGGCAAATGCTTAGAGCCCTTCTCCTCCCAAAATTTAATGAACATTTCCCGAAGTTCTTTAGCTGTACGATATTTCATGATTTATTCTCCTGACTTGTTAAGACTCGTTAATTTGTCAACAAATGGCTTCAGCAAATCTACAGGAATCGGGAAAAATGTAGTTGTGTTGCGTTCTCCTGAAATTTCGCGAATCGTCTGCAAATATCTTAACTGCAAAGTAATCGGGGATGACTCCATTTGATGAGCTGCCTGAGAAAGTTTTTCTGCTGCCTGTAATTCTCCTTCTGCTGCGATAATTTTTGCGCGGCGTTCACGTTCTGCTTCGGCCTGGCGTGCCATTGCGCGTTTCATTCCTTCAGGTAACTCTAACTCTTTGACTTCTACGGCACTTACTTTAATTCCCCATGGGTCTGTGCGTTCATCGATAATTTTCTGCAGTTCCTGATTAATTTTTTCGCGCGATGATAAAACCTCGTCAAGCTCTACAGAACCTACTACAGATCTTAAAGTTGTCTGCGCTAATTGACTTGTTGCGACAATATAATTTTCTACCTCGACGACTGATTTTGCGGGGTCAAGCACTCTGAAATATACAACTGCATTAACTTTGATTGCTACATTATCCTTTGTGATTACTTCCTGAACTGGTACATCAAGAGTCAATATTCGCAAATCAACGCTTACTGCCTTATCGAGAAACGGCATAATGAAAACTATTCCGGGGCCTCTGCTGCCAACGAGACGGCCAAGTCTGAATAAAACTATACGGCGGTATTCAGGCACCACACGCACAGCCATAGAAAGCACAATCAACAATATAAATATTACAACAAATGCGCTTCCGATTCCTGAAATTATCGAGCTTAAATCACTAATATCAATCACCATTTATGAATCTCTCCTTATTTGAATAAATTTTTGAATTTGTCAAAGAATCCCTGCTCACCAACTCCAACTGGAGTCTTCATTTCGTCAGCAAGAGATTTTATTAATTCTTTCTGCTTGTCCGTCAACTTTGTAGGAACGTCAATAAATACATGTGCGTATAAATCTCCGTTTGTCTTCAAGGGTGCATTGACTCTCGGCATACCCTTGCCCTTGAGCTTGAGAATTTGCCCGTGAGTCGTCCCCGGAGGAACAGAAATTTTTGCTGTTGTCCCGTCAAGAGTCTTTATTTCTGCTTCAGTGCCTAAGACCGCCTGCGGATAAGTCAGCACTAAACTTGTATGTAAATCTGCTCCATCGCGCTCAAAATTTTTATCGACTTCTACATCAATAATCAAATACAGACTTCCAGCCGGCCCCCCGTTAAAACCTGCCTCGCCAGCGTCGGGGATTCTGAGTCTCATATTGCGTTCAACGCCTGCGGGAATCTTAACTTCAAGAGTTTTTTTCTTGCGGATTCGTCCTGTTCCGCTGCATTCGTCGCACTTATCGCGGATAATTTTTCCTGTTCCATGACAATCCGGACACGTTGTAACAGTCATTACCTGCCCGAAAAAACTTTGCTGTGTCTGCCTGACTTGGCCGCTTCCTTTACATTTTGGGCAAGTTTCCGGTTTAGTGCCGGGCTTGGCTCCTGTTCCGTTACAGTGCTGACAGGGTTCAGACTTCATCACGTCGATATTGCGTGTAACTCCCGTGAAGGCCTCAAGGAGACTCACTCTAACGACCATTTCTATATCATTTCCGCGTCTTGCTGCATTCGGGTTATATGACTGTCTCGACGTAAAACCGCCGAATCCTGCGCCGAACATGTCAAACAAATCGCCGAAATCAAAGCCTCCCATACCTCCAAACGGGTTAGAATTTGGATTAGTCGTCCCGAACTGGTCATAACGTGCGCGCTTTTCGGGATCGCTCAAAACAGTATAAGCGGCGTTAATTTTCTTGAATTTGTCTTCAACATCTTTATCGCCTGGGTGTAAATCCGGATGATATTGCTTGACTAATTTGTGATAAGCCTTCTTAATATCAGCCTGTGATGCATTGCGATCGATTTCTAAAATTTTATATAAGTCTTCCAACTAGATAATTACACCTTTCTAAAAAAATACCCCCCTGCCTTTGACTCACAGAGGGGCAGAATCTCACAAAATTTTAACGTTTTTTGCCGGAACGTTCGAGTCTTGCTTTGAGTTCCTGTGCTGGCTTGTAGTCCGGATTAATTTCGAGAGCTTTATTTACCCATGTTATAGCGTCATCACGTCTATTGCGTAATCTTTCGGCACATAATGCGGCCCAGTATGCTGCGAGATAATTTGCTTCGGGGGCGGCTTCTACTGCTTTGACATAATCTCCGAATGCGTTAGTAATCTGCTTTGAGTTATATTTTGCGTAGGCTGCGCGCTGCATTGCGATTAATTCACGGCGTTTTTCGGCTGGAATCCTGTAAGTTAATATAACTGATGCTTCCGTTGAATTATTCGGGTTGAACGCGGGCAACTCTTTAATTAAATTCTCAAGTTCGGCCAACTCAGCGGCTTTAAGTGTTGTTGCGGTCTCTTGTGCTGTAAGTGCTGACTCTCTTGCTGTGAATGCGTTAGTGTCGGCTTCTAATTTCTGAATCTTTGCGGCCAAGTCTGACTCTTTTGCTGATAAATCCTGCTCACGTTTTGCGATTTCAGACTCAGTGTTTGCGAGTGAAGCGGCTTGATCTGATAATTTTTTCTCCTGATCTGCTGCTGCTTTCTCTCGTGCGGTTAAAGACTCTTCACGCGCGTTTAATGCTTTCTCGCGTTCATTTAATTTTTTCTCAAGTTCGGCGAGTCTTCGTTCGGCTTCTTCACGTGCGGCAAGTTCTGACTCGCGTTTTGTGAGTGCTGACTCGCGTTCTGTTAATTTATCGGCGGCTTCCTTTGCTGAAATTTTCGCGTTTAATTCTGCTTCACGGTCTGCAAGTGCTTTTTCTCGTGCGGCCAGGTCTGCTTCACGTGCGGCGAGTGCTGCTGTTGAATCTGTAAATTTCTGGCTTTCCTGAGCAAATGCCATTTCCCTGCGTGCTAAATTTGCTTCACGTGCCATTAAATCTTGTTCGCGCTCATTGACTTGAGTCTCACGTCCTAGCAAAAGTGTTGATGTTCCGGAAATTTCGCGCATTTTAGCTGTAATCGTTGCAGTTTTCGAGGCTAAATCCTTTTCGCGCTGTAAGATTGCTATTTCGCGGTCTGCTAATTTTGCTGAAAGATTCGCAAGTTCTTCTTCTTTCTGGCTGACGGCATTTTCGCGCGCTGATAAATCTTCCGTAGTGTCGGCTGATTCTGTCAATAATGCCTGAGGTGCGGGGGCTTCTTCTGCGTAGGAAATCGAGCAAAACATCATAAGCATTAACACAAACAATGCAATTTTTCGTAACATTAATAAATCCTCCCTATGT
The DNA here is from genome assembly GCA_017443945.1 of Synergistaceae bacterium. NCBI lineage: Bacteria > Thermotogati > Synergistota > Synergistia > Synergistales > Synergistaceae > Synergistaceae bacterium. Next base: position 80 of record JAFSXS010000010.1, on the reverse strand, counting down.
GAATAAATTTTTGCACGTTGATTCTATAATAATCGCAAATTTTTCACAAATTATATACGAGCAAAGCCGCCGAGCGGGGT
>JAFSXS010000009.1 GCA_017443945.1 Synergistaceae bacterium | reverse complement strand
GACTTAATCGGCATTAATAACGTCGGCAATAAAAATTTTTCGTCGTGTGCAAGTGCTTATAATTCAGTGTTGAGTCAAATCCGCACAAAATATGTAATTTTCTCACATCAAGATATTTTACTGAATGAACATGATACGCTCGCAAAGTTTTTATCATATCTTGAGCAGATCGGCCAGCATGATATTTTAGGAGTCGCCGGCGTTAAATTCGATGAGTTCGGAGTCTTCACAAATATTTTGCATAAATGGAATAAAACCGGCGAAATTAGTTATGCGGGAGATTTTCGCGTACGAGGCTCTATTATGGAATGCAACACATTTGATGAATGCTTTTCCCGTTTATACGCACTACAATTTCATATTCAAATACTAATTTTCGGGATTAGTTCACGCTGTTAATGCATGTGATTATAGCAGAGCCTTTAAAACGTTTAGGAATATTCGAGACCGTGCGAAAAATTTTGCGTAGATCCTAAAAACTTTTCATGTTCTTGCCAAACGTGTTTTTGCTGCGACCAACAGGAGCAGCTGATGACGCGCAACCGGCCCCGGTTGCAAAAAGATTTTGATTTTGACTTTGCTGTTATAAATTGCATTGAAGAGAGTCTATATTCGCGCGATAAATTAAATTTGTTGATTATATTCGTGATAGAATCTGACGCAAATATAATTAACAGGAGAGAAATTTTTATCATGAAGATAAATAATATTATGAAGCAAGCTAGACAAATGCAGACTCAAATGATGCAGATTCAGGAAAATTTAGCGCACGAAACTGTAGAAGCATCCGTCGGCGGCGGAATGGTAACAGCAACTTTTACGGGACAGGGCGATATTACCGCAATAAAAATAGATCCCGAAGTCATTAACCCTGATGATAAAGATATGCTCGAAGATTTAATTATTTCGGCAGTAAATGAGGGACTCAAGAAAAGCCGCGAACTTATGAATCAGCGAATGGGAAGCATTACAGGCGCACTCGGTGCAATGATGCCGGGATTCTAATATGGAAGCATTCGAGAATCTCATAAAGGAATTAAAGAAATTACCCGGTATAGGCAGTAAAGGCGCGCGAAGAATAGCATTTTTTCTCTTGCAGCAGAAAGAAGAATATTTGACTCATTTGGGCGAGACTCTCTCAACATTGCGCAAAAGTCTTCACCCTTGCAGTGAATGCGGTAATATTTCAGACAAAGACCCGTGTAATATCTGCTCAGATCCGTTGCGTGATAAAAAAGTTCTTTGCGTCGTCGAAGATTTTGAAGCCCTCTCAACGTTTGAACATGCAGGAATCTATAACGGGCTTTATCATGTCTTGAACACTAAGCCGGGAACATCAGAAGACGAAGATTTAACCGACGAAGACATAAAATTTTTCGTCAAGCACGTAAAATCGCTCAAACCAGAAGAAATTATCATGGCCACTAATCCCAAAATTGAAAGCGATATGGTCTATTACACTTTATTAGAAGCGTTGAAGGGTGTCAAAGGCTGCAAAAATATGCGAATCACCCGGCTTGCGTCAGGTCTTCCCGTCGGCGGTGATATTGCATTTGCTGACAGAATCACTCTTCACACAGCTTTACAGGCAAGGACGCAGATAGAATTATGAATAAAAATTTTTCGTTCGTTATTGCTGCCGGCGGTTCAGGTTCGAGAATGGGCGGCGTTAAGAAACAATTTGAGACTCTCGGCAATAAACAATTATGGCAATGGAGCGCGGACAAAGCTGCAAAGTTAAAAGATTCGGGCATAAGCGAAATAATTATAATTTTGCCTGAAGGTTATAATGTCTCATGGGAAAATAATTTAATCCCGTTAAGAATCGCTAAAGGAGGTAAAACCAGAGCTGAGTCGGTTTGTTCGGGCTTGAACGAGGCCAAGTGCGATTTTGTGCTGGTTCATGACGCTGCTAGACCCTTTGCGACAAAAAATTTATTTATTGACTTAATGACTCACACTGATAATATTTTCGGAGCGGTTCCAGTTCTGCCGGTTGCTGATGCATTGAAGCGCATTGATGAAAAAATTATTTCATGCGTAAATAGAGACGGTTTGTATATCACTCAGACACCGCAAAGTTTCCCAAGAGTCAAATTATTAGAAGCAGTAAAAAATTTTCCCGACGCTAAAGACGAGGCCGAAGCATGGTTAAAATTTTATCCCGACAAATTAAATTATGTTACCGGCGAACGTTTAAATTTCAAGATTACCTGTCCTGACGATATGAGAATCGCAAAATCTTTAGTTAATGACTCGCGAATAACTCGAACGGGACTCGGCTATGACGTTCATAAATTAGTCCCTGAGCGCAAATTAATTCTTGGAGGGGTCTTAATTCCTGACTCGCCTTTGGGTTTGCTCGGACATTCTGACGCGGATTTATTGACTCATTCAATAATGGACTCGATTCTAGGTGCTGCGGGACTGCCTGACATTGGGAATTTATTTCCAGCGAGCGACTCGAAATATAAAGATATTGACAGTATAGAACTTTTGCGGGAAGTCTTGAATCTCGTAAAATCTCAGGGCTGGCAGGTTGAATTTGTTGACTCGTTTATATGCGCTCAAGTGCCTAGATTGAACAAGTACCGCGATGAAATAATAAAGAGTCTTGCGCGGTTTTTCCCGGTGAATCTAAAATTTAAATCAGCAGAAAAACTTGATGACTCAGGGCGGGGACTCTCAATGACATGTCAAGCAATAGCAACAATTTCGCGTTTAAATATAAATGGGGAGGCGTTATAAATGCTTATGTTCACTCACAATAGAGAATGCGACAATAAATTATGGTTTGGCGAGCTTGCATTAGAAGGCTTTGAGCAGTATGTATTCAATGATTATATTGTTGAGCCTGCATTATTTGACTCCTACGACGATTTTATAAATAGTGATTGGTCGTCGTTTGTATCTGACAGCGCGTTTATGTGATCATGAGCTTTCTTACACTTGGAATCGAAACGAGCTGCGACGATACCGGAGTCGCAATTATTAATGACGATAAAGAAATTTTGTGCGAGCTTTTATCGAGTCAAATTAACGATCATGCGAAATTTGGCGGTGTGATTCCTGAGTTTGCAGCGAGAAAGCATTTAGAGAATCTTTTGCCGCTTATAGATTCATGTTTGAGTCAATGCAATATTTCGGGAAAAAATTTAAATCTCATCGCAGTAACCAGGGGGCCGGGCTTAATGGGATCGTTAATAGTTGGCGTTCAGACTGCAAGAGCTTTATCGCAGGTTTGGCAAGTTCCGTTAATCGGCGTGAATCATTTGGAGGGACATTTATTTGCGCCGTTAGTTGACTCGGATTTGGAACCGCCGTTTTTGTCGCTGATAGTTTCAGGAGGCCACACGGAAATTATAGAAGTTGACTCGTTCGGGAAATATAAATTATTGGGACAGACTCGAGACGACGCAGCGGGAGAAGCCTACGACAAAGCCGCGAAAATTTTAGGTCTGCCATATCCAGGAGGCCCCGAAATTGATAGACTTGCTAAAAATGGGAATGCTAGAGCGTTTGATTTTCCTGTGCCGTTAAAACATTCTGACAAGATAGAATTTAGTTTCAGCGGGTTGAAGACTGCTTTATTATGGCAGGTGAAAAAATTTGCTGATTCTGACTCACTGCCAATAAATGATTTGTGCGCTTCGTTTCAGCGTGCAGTTGTTGAGGCATTAATCGCGAAAATAAATTTAGCAGTCAAGCTCACGGGGATAAATAAAATTTCTGCGTCGGGCGGAGTCTCTGCTAACAGTGCATTACGTGAGGCCTTAACGAGTCAGAAAAATTTTCGTGTGTGGCTGCCTAAGATTCAACGTTGCACGGATAATGCTGTAATGATTGCTGCTGCGGGGTATAATGCATTTATGCGGGAAAAATTTATAGATTCTGAAATTGTGCCGGATCCGTCGATTCATGATTTATAGTCAACGCACTTTAATAGCAGTAAAAATTTTTTGTCTTCATCATCACGTTTTCAGCAGTGATTGTCTTGAAAAATTGTTTAATTGGCTTGGAATGGGAATTATAGAAATACGCGAATTTTACGGGAATTACATGGCGTTGGCAATAAAATAAATTTTCCCCCGGCCTTTAACGACTGGGGGATTTATTATCACACGTTAAATCTAATTTCTATCATGTCGCCGTCTTTCACGATATAGTCTTTGCCTTCGAGTCGCAGCACTCCTTTGTCGCGGCATTGTGCAATTGAAGCATTATTCGCGATAAAATCATCGTACGAGACCACTTGAGCGCGTATAAATCCCCTCGCTAAATCTGAATGTATCGTCCCTGCAGCATCAACCGCGTTAGAACCTTGTTTTAATGTCCATGCGCGGACTTCATCGGCTCCGCTAGTAAAGAATGAGATAAGCCCCAGCAATTTATAAGCCTCGTGAATGAGTCTGTCTCTGCCCGGTTCCGTTATTGCTAAATCTTTCATAAATTCGAGTCTGTCAGCGGGGTCAAGCTGTTCAAGTTCCATTTCTGTAGCTCCATAAACGCGCACTGAGTCAAGATTTTTTTCTTGCATGACGGACTCAAGTTCTGCTAATTCCGGAATTTTTTCGCCCGTCTGTGAGTCGTCGAGATTTAACACTATTAATTCAGGCTTCAGAGTCAAGAAAGCAAATCCCGATAATGAACGCTTTTGTTCGTCAGTTAATGCAAATTCGCGCAAAGGTCTCTCATTCATTAAGTGTTCTTCCAGCTGCTTTAATAAATCGAGTTCGGCCACTTCAGCGGGAGTTAATTTTTTCTTCGCTTTCTTCTCGTCGAGTCTTGAGAGTCTGCCGCCTATAACGCCTAAATCACGATAAATTAATTCTGACTCGACAATCTGCCAGTCTCTTAATGGGTTAATCGAATTTTCCGGATGAGGCACAGAGTCATTCTTGAAGACTCTAATTACGTGCAATAATGCTTCAGATTCTGATACGAACGACAAAAACGAGTTTCCGAGTCCTGCGCCCTTGCCTGCGTCACGTGAGAGTCCGGCCAAGTCAACAAATTCAACGTCAGCAGGTTTAACGCTCTTGGGTGCAAAAATTTCAACAAGTTTATCAAATCTTGAATCAGGAACGCTGACTAATGCGCGATTCGGTTCAGTTTTTCCGCCTGCATAGGGTTTGACTTCCGCGCCTGCACGAGTGATGACATTAAAAATTGTAGATTTTCCCGAAAGCGGCAGACCTACTATTCCGCATTTAAGCATTATAATATCCCCCTATTTTTCCCGAATTGTTACGGGCATATTTCTATAAGCATATCGCCTAAGTTCGCTGATATCTTCGTTGCTGAGTCTGATACAGCCTTCTGTTGCCATAGTTCCGCGCGAGTCAGGATCGTGAGTCCCGTGAATGCCGATTCCCTTCCATCCTTTAGCATCGAGTCTCAAGAACCACGGCCCGTAAGCTCCTGAAATTTTGCCCTTGCCGTCGCCGAAATCGTGTTTCCATGTTGAAGAAGGCTCAATCGATACAATTTTAAAATTTCCCGTCGGAGTCCTGTTGTCGCCGACTTTTCGTTTATCGCCGGGATTTCTGCCGATTGCTATTGAATATTGCTTTACTACTTCATCGCCTTTATACAGAGTCAGCAAAAATTTTGATTTGTTTATCTCGATTCTGAAGTCATTATTATTATTTCTCGTTAATAATTTTTCCGGACTCTCGAAAATGTCGCCGCCCTTCTTTATTGCAGGTTTCAAAACGGGGTCAGGTCCTGGAGCAGCTTTTAACGGGATTGCTATAGTCTCCTGCTTTTCCGGCTCAGGCTGCACTGGTTGAGTAACGGGAAGAGTTACAAGTTTTTCAGGTTCGCGCACTCTTGCAGAAATAACCGGATCAGGCTGTGCATTTGCTTTGTGAATCTCGTTGATTGACGAAAAATTTATATACGCTCCAACACCTACAGAGACGGCCATTACCCAGAAAAAACCGCGTAAAACCGGGTGCATACGTTTTTTCACGATCCATTTTCCCTGTCCTTTATCGATCCATACAGTTTTAAGTGTAGTTATCTCCTTCAAGAAATTAAGAAATCTTTGCATAAAACTTTTATCCCTCGCTTATGATTTATAAATGAATAATAACGCGCTCACGAAAAAAATCAACGGCCAATAATGCTATTTATCACGCAAATTTTATCACGAATAATAAAAGCGAATCAGAAAGTTTCATTTACTTTGCTGACTCGCCTTCCTGCAAAAAAATTGTGCTGCTGAAATTAAATATTTGTATCGTCTTTTATCTGCGTTAAATTTTCTTCAACGTCCGGCAATTTTTCACGTTCACCGAATAATAAAAGTGTGTCGCCCGCTTTTAATTCCGTGTTGCCCTTAGGAATCAAAAATTTCGAATCTCTATTTATCAGCAAAATTGTAACGCCTTCAGGGAATCTCAAATCTTTAACGCATTTCCCTACAATCTTATATTCCGGCATTAAATCAACTTCGCGGGTTTCTTCCGTGCCTGTGCCTGGTGTCCTGTCAAAAGCTAACGGATAAGATTTCGACTCTCTGACTGGTGCGTCAATGCCTAATAATTTTGCTGCTAATGCTAAAGTTTTCCCCTGAATCAATACAGACGTCAATACAACAAAGAATACTACATTGAACATATAAGAAGCCTGCTCATGTCCGTGAGTCAACGGGTAAGTAGCAAGAATAATAGGCACTGCTCCGCGCAGACCTGTCCAAGAAATAAATAATTTTTCCCGGAAATTAAATTGTTTGCTGAAAAGAGTTCCGGCAAAAACTGATACAGGACGTGCAACAAACATTAACGCGAACGAAATTAATAATCCAACGCTCATAACAGAAATATCAATTACTTCTGCAGGGTTGACTAAGAGACCCAGCACCAAGAACATTATAATTTGCATGAGCCACGCAAAACCTTCATGAAATTTTTGCAGGCTGTATTTGTACAAAAACTCGCGTTCGCCCATTGTAATTCCGCAAACGTATACAGCAAGATAGCCGTTTCCGTAAACTGTCTCGGTGAGTCCAAACGTTATTAAGACAATTGCAATTCCCCAAACCGGATATAATGCCTCGTTCGTAACTTTCAGACGCTGAATCATGTAGCACGCAAGACGGCCCATTATCACGCCCATTAAACCGCCCGCAAGCATTTGAACGACGAATCTAATTGCAAGCTCGTTTAATGGCACATCAGGAGTCGTAAGCCATATCATAGCAGTTAACGTTAAGAATACTGCCATAGGGTCATTACTGCCGGACTCGAACTCTAATAACGGTTTGACTACGCCTTTGACTCCTACTTTTTGTGTGCGTAAAATTGAGAAAACTGCTGCTGCGTCCGTTGATGAAATTATCGAGCCCAACAAAAACGCGTCTTTATATGAGAACATAGGCAGCATTGCAATCGGTATAGCCGCAACTACTGCTGTTATTAATACGCCCAGAGTCGAGAGTACTACACCTTGAGTGATTATAGGCTTTATATCTGACAATTTAGTCATGAAACCGCCCGAAAAAAGTATGAAAGCTAATGCAAATGTACCGACGTTGTTTGCGGCCTCAGCGTCAGTAAAATTTAAGCCTCCGAGTCCGTCCCTGCCTGCTATCATTCCTATTGCAAGAAACAAAAGCAGTGAAGGAATCTTATATTTCTCTGAAATTGTGCCGGCTACAAGACTCATAAAGAATAACAAGCCTGCAACTAAAAACGGGTCTATAGTCTGAAACATAGTTTGTAATAACATCCTCCATAATAAATAAATTTCTAATCTGCTAATTATCGCATAAATACAAAAAAATGACTCCTCGCTGTGAAAAACGAGAAGCCATTTTAAGAAAGAGGAGTAAATTTTATCTTGATTTATTGCACTTAATGAGAGCTAATCCAAATAATAATATAATCGAACTTGAGAACGCATTACACCCGCTGGAACTGCTTGGAAGATTTTCTGTGCCTGCATGAGTGATATACCATGAAGCTGTTATAATTTCGTCCTCGATTCCATCACTCATTAACGGACACTGCTCAAAGCCGATATTTAATAATTCGCCTTCATTGCCGGTTAAAGCTCTGTCGACTGCAACAGCCCCGTAACTCATTAATACAGCGTCGCCCGACACAAATAATCCAAATTGCATTGTGTTGGTAATATCAATATCTTGAATCCCTAAATCCGGATAACTTGCCATCACGCTTATTCCTGACTCGGTCAAAGCTGTATAATCGCTCGTGTAAAAATTGCCGGAATTATTTACAAGCTCGGTAACTCTGGTCTTAAGCGCGTTAAAATCGTCGGTTCCTAAATTTGACGCTGTGAACTCAAAAATTTTGCTGAATCCTATTATAGGCGTGTAATCGCTTGAAATAGTGCTTGAGTCAACTTCTACAGAGAAAGAAAATCCGCTGTCCCCTGCTATTTGATTCGTTTTGCCAGTAATTAACTGCGAACTTGCAGACAAAGCCATGTCTCCGATTATCCAAGTTAATTTTTTCTCGTTTGCTGCGTTATCGGCTGAGGCAATAAATCCCGGTTTCATGACTTCAAAAGATATTCCGGCCTTATTATCTGCTTCATCAATGACTCCCGCGTCCTCGTCAAGAACTTCGAAATAATAAGCTGCTATCAAGTGATTATCTGCTGTTCCGTCGCTTAAAAGGGTCTCGCCTTCCGGTGAGAAATAATAAGTATTGCCCTCGTCATTAGATGTTATTTCACGATCAGCAAGCATAACGCCGTAATAAATCATGATATTATTATCGTCCGAAATCATTGCGCCCGCTCCTACATAATCAGTAACATCACGCAAAGAGCCGTCATCGAGAACCGACCAAACTTTTAAGCCCATTTCACGAAACATTTTTCCGAACACGCCTTTAAAGCCGCTGGGGTACGTCTCGAGCGCATTAATTGACGAATAAATATGATTATACATCGATCCGCAGTTGTCTGGAGTCAAATAAAATATTTTCCCGAAACCTACAACGCCGATTTTTCCCGACGGTACATTATTTAACGTGATATCAAAGCTGAAGCCTGAACCCTTGACTTGATTCTCTCCGCCCTCATAAACAACTGAAAAATTTTTGTCCGGACTGGTATAATCTGAAGCTATAACAAAATTAGACTCCTTCATGAAGTTGTCGACGGAATCACAAACTCCTGAAGGAGTCAGCAAAAAATTTACTGCACCTGCGTTATTATCATCGGAAATTATTAGACTCGTTGCATCAGTCGCGAAAGTGTTAAATCTCGTGCTGATGTCTGCAAATTTACCGTTTGAGTCCTCAAGAATTACATTATATGTGTGAGTTGCTGAAACAATATCGCCGCTCATAATTAATACACCGTTAGAATACGTGTAATAATTTGCGTTAAGAGTGCTCCACCCGTGATGGCCGTTAGGATCGTCATAGCTGATAGACGCTATTTTGTTATAATTTGCGCCTGATGGTGAATTACTCACGATAATTCTTGCTGTAACTTGGCCGTTCTCGATCTCAAACGCTTTGAAGCCTGACTCATAATCGGGGGCTGCTGTTGCTGTCGTTGAGTCTCTCACGTAAATATTGCAGGTTATATAAGGGTCTGGCTGATCCTTGAGAATGTATGTAATCTTGCTGATTGTTGCACCTGCTAAACTTTGCGTATAAGCTGCGTCTAAAATTGTCCCGTTGCGCTCTGTGAAATCTTTTACGGAAAATCCGAGCTGATTCGTTCGCACCCAGATATTATAAAGAGGTCTGAGTCCGTAAATTTTCCCGTCGGTTGTCTCGATCGCTGCACCCAGATAATAATCAAAACTTGTTGAACTATCGCCCGTTTTCAGGCCAAGTGCGTCAAAGTCAAGCCCGTTTACGTTCAAAATATAATCTCCGTGATTTGATGATGCACCGCTTGAAAGTGTTACAGAAGCTCCCGATACCGCTAGAGTCTCCGTTATAGTTTTTCCGAATGAACCGTCAGAGCTTACGATTTTATATTCGTCAAATTCTGTGCTGCTCCAAGTGTAGCGCGAGTCATTGCTCAATAATAAATAAACATCGTCTGACATGCGGACTTGTACAGCTTTTATACCGGAATATAACGAGCCTGACTCATCACTTGACGAAATTGTTTGATTGAATCTCGTTACAAAACGTGTTGTAGCAGTTGATACAGCGTCGAGACCATCAGCTAATAAATCTGATGAAGCCTCGCCAACCTCGCCCGCATAAAATTCTGCCCACGTCATGTCAGTTGTTGCATAATGGTCAGCAAATGCCGGAAGACTAGACAAGACAGCAAGACACACAATAAAGGCTATAAACTTTTTGTGAACGTTCATAATAAATTCCTCCTTGATAAAAAATTTTGCGTGAAAAAGTTTTATCGCTAAAACCTTTTGAATTATAGCACGTAATTTATATAAATATCTTGCTGAAAAATTTTATTATGAGTGTTGAACGTGTAAAACTATAATGATTAGCGAGCGTACGTCATGTATAATTAAATAAATTTTATTTTGAGGAGAAATAGAACATGAGTCCAGACGAAATTTATAATGACAATAACAACATCAATGATTATGACTCATATTTTAGCGGTGAAACACTTGAGCGCATTTTGCACAGTGTACAGCAGGCCAAAGAAGGCAAAATTATTATTCATGATTTAATAGAGGTGTAAATTATGAACGTTAGCAGCACGGGCTAAAGAATTACTTGACGAGTTTGGCTTTGACATTCAGACGGCTGTAAATGTTTTTTTGCGGCAGGTCATACGCTCTAAAGAAATCCCATTAGAAGCGGCATATAAACAAAGAACATATATAATTACTTCATGCGCTACTCATTACGAGAAATAAAACATTGACAGATTAAATTTTCCCGTTTATTATTTCACGAAAATTCATATGCTGACAGGAGGATAAAAATTTTTATGTTTACGTTCATTAATGCGTTTCTTGCAAATGTAAATTATTCTTCCTGTGCGTCGTTCCTCAAGATAAAACGTAATTTTTTCCATGCTTGAGCGGATGAACTGTGCATATTTTAATATTTCGCATATAGAGACCGCTCACTCATAAGGGCGGTTTTTTTGTGCAATACATAAAGGAGAGATTTTATCATGACAGTTTTTAAGGGAGTTGCTACAGCTCTTATTACTCCTACGAATGATAACGGAGTCGATTATGACTCTTTCGCGCGCGTTCTTGATTGGCAGGTCGAACAAGGCATTAACGCACTTGTAATTGCAGGCACTACCGGTGAAGGCTCTACACTCGATGACGCAGAACACAAACAGGTCGTAAAATTTGCAGTCGATAGAGTCGCGGGAAAATGTCCGATTATTGCTGCAACAGGTTCAAACGATACAAGATACGCGATTCAGCTTTCAAAATATTGTTGTGATGCCGGGGCAGATGCTTTACTTCTCGTTACTCCCTACTATAATAAGACAACGCAAAACGGTCTTGTAAAAATGTATACTGCCATTGCAGACGCGTCAACAAAACCCGTAATTTTATATAACGTCCCATCAAGAACAGGAGTAAATATCGAGCCTGAGACTTACGCAAAATTAGCAGATCACCCAAATATCGCAGGCATTAAGGAAGCTAACGGAAATATCAGCAAAATCGTGCAAACTTTTCATTTAGTCGGCGATAAACTTGACATTTATTCAGGCAACGATGATCAAATTGTCCCGATTCTTTCAATGGGCGGCAAGGGCGTTATTTCTGTGCTGTCGAATCCTGCTCCTAAATTAACTATGGAAATTTGTAATAAATTCTGGGCGGGCGACGTAGAAGGCGCAGCAAAATTACAGTGTCAATTACTCCCGCTGATTAATGCTTTATTCTGTGAAGTTAACCCCATTCCCGTTAAAGCAGCTATGGCCGCTATGAATTTCTGCGGGAATCATTTAAGACTCCCTCTCGTACCAATGGAAGAATCTCACTGGCAGCACTTGAAATCTTTAATGCAGGAACAGGGGCTAATCTAGCATGAAATTAATTATTAACGGTGCCGGCGGTAAAATGGGAAAAATTTTATCTGACATGGCCGTAAATGCAGGCGAAAATATTGCTGCTCTCGTTGATGTAGCTTTCACAAATGAGGACGGCAAATATAATAAACTTGAAGACTTCAAAGGCTCGGCAGACTGCGTTATAGATTTCTCGAATCACAAAGCTGCGCCCGAACTCGTGAAATATTGCGTGAGTCGTAATTTACCCGTTTTAATTGCTTCAACCGGACACACTGACGAAGAATTAAATTTAATCCGTGATGCCGCGAAAAAAATTCCCGTCTTCATGTCTCCTAATATGTCAATTGGGGTTGCTCTTGTTGCTGACTTGGCCGAGAGAGTCGCGAAAATTTTTACTGATTGCGATATTGAGTTAATTGAAGCTCATCATAATCAGAAATTAGACGTTCCCAGCGGTACAGCTTTAATGCTCGCTCAAAGAATCAAAGACTCCAAACCGGACAGCACATTTAATATCGGCAGGCACTCTAACGGAAAACGCGATAAAAACGAGATCGGCATTCATTCATTAAGATATGGCTCTGAAGTCGGGACTCATGAAATAATTTTCTCGAACGGACTCGAGACTATAACGTTAAAGCACGACGCTAAGAACAGGGCATTATTTGCAAACGGTGCATTATCGGCGGCAAAATGGCTTGTGAGTCAGTCAGCAGGCTTTTACGGCATGAAAGATTTTATCTCATGATTGTTCAGCAAACTTTGAACGCGCGACTCCTGGGCGGGGGGGTGCGGGGAGGGCTCTGGGGTCCCCGCATACGGAATCACAAAAAATTTTTTCCCGCCATTAATGGGGACTCACAAGAAATTAAAAAATTTTCTAGCAGGTGATTAATTTATGGACGCACAAGAAATTATTAAATTCATCGCCGACTCTAAAAAGGTTACTCCCGTTAAAATCTATTTGCGCGAGAATGAAAATATCGATTTCTCACACACTAACGCAAAAATTTTCGGGACTGGCGATAAAATTATTTTCGGGGACTGGTCAGAACTTGAGCCGGTCATTAAAGCAAATGAGTCAAAAATTTCTGATATTGTAATCGAGAATCAAGCAAGAAACAGCGCAATCCCATTATTAGACATGAAAAATATTCAGGCCCGCATAGAACCAGGCGCAATAATCCGCGATAATGTCTCAATCGGAAAAAACGCCGTCATCATGATGGGAGCAATTATCAACATCGGTGCAGTTATCGGCGACAACACAATGATTGATATGGGAGCTGTACTCGGAGGACGCGCAACAGTCGGGAAAAATTGCCACGTCGGAGCAGGTGCAGTACTCGCAGGCGTTATCGAACCGGCAAGCGCAAAACCCGTAATAATTGACGATAATGTTTTAATCGGTGCAAATGCTGTTGTAATCGAGGGCGTTCACGTCGGAGAAAATGCCGTTATTGCTGCCGGAGCTGTAGTAATTGAAGATGTACCCGCAAATAAAGTCGTCGCCGGTTGTCCTGCAAAAATAATAAAGGATAAAGACTCTAACACGACTCTCAAGACTGCATTAGAGCCTTCACTAAGGAAAATTTGAATCATGAATTTTTTACAGGAAGCAGAAAATTTACGGGCAAAATTACTCGGTATCCGCAAAGAATTTCACAAGATTCCCGAAATAGGCAATCATGAATTTAAGACGGCTGATTTAATCGAGCATTATTTAGACGAAGCCGGAATAACTCATAAACGCGTATTAAACACGGGAATAATTGCAAAACTTGAAGGCGTTCACCCCGGTAAAAATTCAGCGTTAAGAACTGACATTGACGCACTTCCGATAAATGAGTCAACTAATTGCGAATTTGCCTCACAGAATCCGGGATTTATGCACGCATGCGGTCATGATGTTCATATGACGGGCGTATTAGGTGCTGCAATGATATTAGCTCGTAATCGCGAAAATTTATCTGGTTCAGTAACGTTTTTATTTCAACCTGATGAAGAAGGCGACGGCGGAGCTCAGCGAATGATTGATTTAGGCGCGCTTGAAAATGTTGATGCAGTTTTCGGTGCTCACGTTGATCCGGCTTTGAAGGCTGGCGATATTGGCATTAAATACGGAAATTTTTACGCGTCGTCGGGAATGTTTAATATTAATGTTATCGGCAAAAGCTCTCACGGTGCGCAGAGAGATAAAGGCATTGACGCAATAGAAGCAGCCTCGCATTTAGTTATTGAGCTATTGAAGATGAATCAGCCCGGCCATGTCGTAACAGTCGGGAAATTTGAGTCTGGTACAGTCAGAAATATTTTAGCAGGTGAGGCAGAATTACTCGGAATCGTCCGCACGTTCGGAGTAGACCAGCGCGAAAAAATGTGCGATGAAGTAAAAAAATTGTCGCAGGAAATTCCGGCCAAGTTCGGCGCAAAATCTGAATGCGAAATTATAAGCAGTGCCCCCGGTGTAATTAATGACAATGACAAATTAAATTCTTTCGTTGAAAAAATTGCTCGTGAGACTCTAGGCTCTGAACACGTGAAAATTATTGAGTCTCCTACAATGATAAGCGAAGATTTCGGATGTTTCATCATGGCAAAAACGGGCTGCTTTTATCACATTGGCGCAGAGTCTGATTATCCTTTGCACAGTGATAAATTTTTGCCCAAAGATGACGCAATAATAACAGCTTCGGCAATACATTCAGCCGTCGTAACAAATTTTAATATGGGACTGATTTAAACTTGAATACTATTACAGCAAAATTCGGCGGGACTTCATTAGCGGACGCTTCACAAATTAAGAAAGTCGCTGCAATCATAAAAAATGACCCTGCACGGCGTTATGTCGTAGCTTCTGCCCCCGGCAAAAGATTCACGGACGATATAAAGATTACGGACTTGTTGTATAAAGCTCATTCGCAATTTATGAACTCTGAAGACTTTAACGGGACTTTATCGCAGATTTCAGAACGTTACGCAGCAATTATTAAAGACTTAGCGATAAATTTTGACATTGACTCGGAAATTAACGCAATCAAGCAAAATATTTCAAGCCGTGATTATCTTGCGAGCCGGGGAGAATATATTAACTCGAAGATTATTGCGCGTTTTCTTGGCTGGGAGTTCGTGGACGCTTCTGAAGTAATTTTCTTCAACGAGTCCGGCCTTCTTGATGAGTCAAAAACTTTTTACGTTATGGGCGAAAAATTAAAGTCTCTCAAGTGCGCAGTTATTCCCGGCTTTTATGGGAGTATGCCCGACGGAAGTATAAAAACTTTTTCGCGCGGAGGTTCTGATATTACGGGCTCGATTGTTGCTCGTGCGGTAAAGGCTGATTTATACGAAAATTGGACGGACGTTTCAGGAATGTTGAGCGCAGATCCCAGAATCGTAAATAATCCGCGGGTAATTGATTATATTACATATACTGAATTGCGCGAATTAAGTTACATGGGAGCAAGCGTTTTGCATGAAGACGCAGTTTTTCCCGTAAGGCAGGCAGGAATCCCCATAAATATCCGCAACACAAATAAACCCGATGACAAAGGCACGTTAATAGCTGCTTCACTTCCAAAAGATATGACTCGCAGACCCGTTACAGGAATTGCAGGCCGTAAAGGATTTTGCAGCATAAGAGTCGAAAAAAGTATGATGAACGGTGAAACAGGATTCGGCGCAAAATTATTGTACATTTTCGCGAAAAACGGCGTACCCTTTGAACATTGTCCGACGGGAATAGACACGATTTCTGTAATAGTGAGCAGTGATTTATTTGACTCAAAGCGTGATGAGATTCTGCGCGAAATTAAGAATGAACTTGCACCCGATTTTATCACGATCGAGAAAAATTTAGCGGCTGTTGCAATTGTCGGTGAAGGTATGGCAGGCGTTAAAGGGATTGCGGCGAAAATTTTTGCGTCTCTTGCAAATGCGGGAATAAATATAAGAATGATCGATCAAGGTTCCGACGAGTTAAATATTATTGTAGGAATCGATGACTCAGACTACAAGAAGGCAATTAACGCGCTCTATAAGTCAATGATAGAATAATAAATAATTTATCGGCCTCTCGTTGTATGATGGGAGGCAAATTTTTTGTGCTATAATGAGTCAGCAAGAGTAATTCACTTCACGATAAAATTTATTTCACGGATAGATATTTTACAACTACATTTGCAACTACAAGAATATTAATTTTATTTAATGGCTATAAAGTTTTATGAGTCAGTTAAAAAAAGTTTCGCGATGATTCATAGACTCATAATAAAAAATTTTGCATGTTCGAGCCGCAAATTATTTCAGACGTGTTTAAATGGGGCGATAAATTTTTTGTATGTTCTGTAGAATATTGATAATAATCATAAAATTTTTTGCTATAATCCTAACCGCATATATAAATAATAAATCACGGGAGAAAATTTTTTACATGGAAGCTCACGAAAATGGACTCGTTACAGGTATAATAAACCGCAATAAAATACTTTTACGGATTCCGGTTTATCAGCGCAATTACAGCTGGAACGAAGAACAGTGCAAAATGCTGCTTGATGACATCGAAAAAATTATGACTTCAGAACGCGAACACTTTTTCGGGACAATGGTGTACGTAAATTTAAATTCAAGCGAACGCAGCGAAAATATCGATACTGAATATATAATAATCGACGGCCAGCAGAGAATTACAACTATAATGCTCCTCTTGAAGGCTCTGTACGATTCAGGAAAAGAAAACGGCGACGAAAGCATTTGCTACGAAATAAATGATATGTTATTTAACCGTTATTGCCCGAATTATAGAATCAAGCTGCTGTCTTCAAATTCAGATTTTGAACAGTTCGAGGCTTTACTTGACGATAAACACGAAATTATTAACGAGTCAGGGCGAATATTTAAGAATTACCAAATTTGTTTGGCACGCGTTCAAGAATGGCTTAATAGTAATTATTTCCCCTCGAAAATTTTAGCTGCGGTTAAGAAACTCAAAGTTGTAGCTATAGAAATGGGCAGAGATGACGACCAGCAGGCAATTTTTGAGAGTCTTAATTCAACGGGGCTGAATCTCTCTAATGCTGATTTAATACGAAATTTTTTGCTCATGAAGGAATCTCCCGGCAATCAGAAAATTTTATTTAACAACTGGCAGGTAATCGAGCACAATTTAAACGCTGACGAGTCCGACGAGGACATAAATAATTTTTTCATGCACTATATAACGTTTATAAGCGGTTCGGCTGCAAAAGAAATCAACAAGAAAATTTTATACCGCCGGTTTGTAGATTTATTTGACGAGAAAAATTTAACACGTTTTGGAATACTCGCAGAACTAAAAAATTTGTCAGGCATCTACAGCGCATTTGTGAATAAAGACTCTAAGAAAAAATATCCGGCTGATGTCATGAAATGTCTTGATGATTTAAGATTTCTCAAGCAGACTACTTGTTACCCGTTTTTGCTGCACGTTTTTGATGATTACGAGAAAAAAATTATTGACGCTGAGACTCTCTCGAAAACTGTAAAATTTATATTCAGCTATATTTTGCGGCGGCTGGTCTGTAAGATTCCGAGCAATTCATTACGGGGATTTTTCGCGGCTTTATATTCTCGTGCGTTCAAGATTCAGGGAAACAAGCAAAAATATTATGAATCAATAAATAAATTTATCTCGATTCAATCCTCAAATGACGCTATGCCCAGTGATGAAAAATTTAGAGATTCTTTGCTGAATCAAGATTTATACAGTAGAAGCAGCAACGCACTTTGCAAATTTATTCTGCGCGAAATAGAAAACGGCGGCTCTAAAGAAGTTCTTAATTTCGATGATATGACAATAGAACATATTATGCCGCAAAATCTTTCTCCCGAATGGAGGCGCGTTATTTCAAGTGAAGACCATGATAAATTTTTGCACACTCTCGGAAATCTCACTATAACCGGCTATAATTCGGAACTCTCAAATAAAAGTTTTGCGGAAAAAATAAAGCTGCTTACAAGTGAAGATAACCCTACTAAAGCCGTAAAATTAAATTCTGACGTTACAAATAAATCTTCATGGACAGTAAACGAGATTAAATCACGCGCAGAAAGACTCGCAAAAATAGTTATGCAATTATTCAAGACGGAGAAAATTAACGATCCTGATATAAAATTTGACTACCTCACAAAAATTACTCTTGATGACGATTCAAGCATGGCAACAAAGCAAAATTTGTATTCTTTCGTGTTTGACGGTGAAGAATATAAGCAGAACACTTTTGCATATATGCTCGTTGATGTAGTAAAGCTCTTAGACGAACAAAATTCCGCCATACTTGAAGAACTTGCGCGCAAAAATTATTCGTTTACATCAGGAGAAAAAATTTATATCAAATACGGCTCTGACTCTATGACGAACCCTAAGGAAATACGAGACAAAATATTTATTGATACAGGTTTAAGCGCAGAAAGTACAATGAAATTTATCGCCTCACTATTTAAACGCTATAATGTCAGTAAATCACGATTTTATATTTTCGTAAAGACCGGCAATATTTCCCGATAAAACATGAAAGCAGACTCAATAACAATCACAGAAATTAATAATGCAAATTTCAGCGTCCCTATTTATCACCGTAATTACATTTGGAACGAGGAACAATGCGCGCGCCTTCTTGATGACATCGCAAAAATTATCGCGTCAGGCACTGAACACTTTTTCGGCACTATGATATTTGCTAAGACCAGCGAAAATGAATATATAATTATCGACGGCCATCAACGACTCGAGACTATAAAAATTTTCGTGAAGGCCCTTAATGACTGCGCAAATAATATAAATGACACCAGCACCAGCAAGAATTATAAAATTTGTCTTACACGCGTTCAAGAATGGATAAATCAAGAAATTTCGCCCGATAAAATTTTAGCAGCACTGAATCTCATCAGAATCGTAAAAATCGAACTCGACAGCAATGACGACCGCCACGCAATTTTTGAGAGCATTAACTCAACGGGACAGAATCTCTCACAAGCTGACTTAATACGAAATTTTTTGTTAATCGACGAACAGCAGGAATTATTAAGCGTTTGGCAGAAAATTAACAGTCAGACAGACATAAATATTTTTTTCGCGCATTATATAACTTTCATTACGTCAAATGAAGTCAGCGGGGAAAATTTATACAAGCAATTAGTCAAAATATTCGAGTCAAAAAATTTATCGCGTTCTGATTTCCTCAACGAATTAGCGCACTTGTCAGAAATTTATAAAGTGTTCACAAATAAAGACTCTGACAGCAATTATCCGCCCGAAGTCATGAAATATTTAGAAATTTTGCGGACTCTCAAGCAAATATCTTGTTACCCGTTTTTACTGCACGTTTTTAATGACTATGAGAATCAAATTATTGACTCTCAGACCCTCATTAAGACAGTAAAATTAATATTCTGTTATGTCATTCGCCGAATCATTTGCAAATTGCCCGATAATAAATTAGCTTCCCTCTATGGCCGTGCGAACAAGCAAAATTATTACGAGTCAATAAATAAATCGCTCGTTCTTCCTGATGACTCAACGTTTGCAAATGCGTTAATGACCAGTGATATATATTTATTAGATAGTAATCTATGCAAATTTTTGCTCACGGAAATAGAAAACGGCGACTCAAGCGAAATTTTATGCACCGACAATTTAACGATAGAACACATCATGCCGCAAAGTCTGACTCCTGAATGGCAGAGCGTTATATCAAGCATTGAACATAAATTATATCTCCACACTTTAGGCAATCTCACAATGACAGGCTATAATCTGGAACTCGCAAATAAAAACTTTCTCGACAAAAAAATTATTTTATCGCGCTCAAAAGCTGTAATATTAAATTCTGACGTGATTAATAAAACCTCTTGGACAGTCAAAGAAATAACAGAACGGGGCCGGAGACTCGCAAATATTTTAGTCCGCAGATTCAGCCCTGAAAAAATGGAGGCAGCCGAAAAAATAATCAAAGTCTCGTTGTCAAATGCTCCGGAAAAAGTTACAGGCAAAGATTTAGACTCGTTCATGTTTGACAATAAGATTTACAAGCAAAATAATTATGCCTCAATGCTGTTAGAAGTCGTGAAGCTGCTAGACAAAGATAAGCCTACTATACTTGCGAAAATTGCGAAAAAAGGTTATTCATTCACGGAGGACAAGAAAATTTATATCTCGGCTGACTCAAAACTTTTGCAGAATCCCAAACAAATACGAGACGGAATATATATCGAAATGGGCATTGACACAAAAACTATCATGAAATTTATAGACTCATTATTTGCACGATTCAGTGTGAAAAAATCGCGCTTCCAGATTCTTATAACGGCTCAAGAATAAAATGTGATAAGATATACGCACATGTCAGCATATTTTTTTGCGGAGGCCTAATAACAAATGCAGGAAGTAAAAAAAGTTACGACTGAAGTAGGCACAAATGAATGGCAGTTAGTCGTATTTGTGTTAGGGGATCAGTCTTTTGCAATCAACGTTGATAAAACAAGAGAAATTTTGCGCTGGCCGGGTGTGCGTTCTATTCCCGACGCTCCTGTCGCGTTAATCGGCATTACTTCAGTTAGGGGCGAGGTTTTGCCTATGGTCGATTTAAGAATTTTTCTCGGTATTCCTCCCGTTACGCCTATTGAACAGAGCAAAGTTATTATTGCAGAATTTAACGAGGTGAAACTCGGTTTTGTCGTTGATGCCGTCGAAAGAATTTATCGAATCAAATCCGAAGACTTAGACGCAAGCATGACAGGCAAATATTTAGGCGACTGGATTCTATATGTAATCAAGCGCGACACTAGAAATGTTTTATTACTCGACTATGAAGCAATAGTTCAGACTATAAGTCCGCAGTTAGTCATTCAGCATTCAGGAGATCCGGGCAAAGCAGTAACAATGATGGAAGGAGTCGGACATCCCGGCGATTATCATATTATTGTCGCAGAAGATTCGCCGCTTATCCGCAAACAGGTTGAAGACGCATTAATGGCGAGCGGATTCACAGATTTGCACATTTGTCCTGATGGTAAAGTTGCATATGACGCTATTGTCGGAGCCGGTGAACATTGCGATTTGTTGATTACAGATGTTGAAATGCCGAGATTAGACGGTTTGACTCTTACCCGCCGAATCAAAGAGAATCCCGAAACAAAGAATATTCCCGTTATAGTTTTCTCGTCGATTATGGCAAATGACATAAAGAATAAAGCTGCGTCGGTCGGAGCAAATTATCAGGTTACCAAACCCGAAATTACTTTATTAGTTGAATGCGTCGTGAAAGTTATTCGCGAAAAACAGAATCGTTCAGGCGAGGAGGCTGCCGTATAGTTTGTTAATGCCATTCTGGAACGCTGAATTATATGTAGAGATTTCGCAGTGGTTTCCCATTGGGAAGGATTATCAGCCGATTTCAGTTAATAGATTCTATGACTCGGATCTGCAAAAAATTTCAGCCTCGTGCATGGATTTGGGGAGCGAGTTTTTTTTCATGGCTTCACCGTCGACCGGCTGTGTTGGTAATCTTCCGCGCGAAAATTTTTTCAAGTACAACCCTGACAGTGCAGTAAATTTAGGATTCTTGATGATTCTAGGTTACTCTGACAAAATCGAACGCGGTATAACTGCATCTCTTGCGATGTTAGAGTCAGCGCGGGGACTCTTTGCCGGCATTACTTCGTGTTCATTATGGAGTCACGGAATTTTTCAGGGAAATACAAAGGTTATCGCTATAACAAGTGATGACCCGTTTTATAATTGCAATGATTATATTAGAGGTCTGGCGCGGATATTGGACGAGGTAAAAAAATTTTTAGGTTCGGGCAATGATTCATATTTTGCAGAGAAATTCGGTTATGATAGATTCTTTATGCAGTGGGAGGACGATAACCCGTTTGATTTAAGAGTGAGTCAGATTCTAAATGAGTTCGAGCTTGACAGTACGCGCGAAATAGTAGGCGATCGTTCAAATATGGATTTCCCGCCGTTTATAGGTGCTGTAATGCGCACACAAGAATAAAGGAGTGTTAATTAACTTGGCCGAAAAGAAGAAAAATAAAGATGTAGATTTACCGGAAGAGAACGAAAATTTTGACGTTGACGGCGATCTTGATTTGTCAGAAGATAAGACTCCCGGCGGAGTTGATGATTTAATTGACGAGGGGCGCAGCAGAGGTTATGTAACCCCCGGCGATATTGAACGTCATATACCGTTAGAGACATGGGACGCTAACACACTTGACAGCATTCTCACGAATTTACAGGAAATGGGAATCGATGTCGCTGACCAGTCAAATATCACAAAGATTCCAGCAGGACAGGAAGCGCGCGAGGAATTTATCCCGGCAATTGAAAGCGAAATAGGAAAACTCGACGACATCCCATTAACTGACCCTGTTAGAATGTATTTGCGTGAGATCGGCAAAGTTTCATTATTGACGGCAGCTGAAGAGGTCGAACTCGCTCAAAAAATGGAAAACGGCGACATTGAAGCGAAGAAAAAATTAATTGATGCAAATTTGCGTCTCGTCGTGAGTATTGCAAAAAAATATATCGGGCGCGGGATGTTATTTCTTGATTTGATTCAAGAAGGCAATCTTGGCTTAATAAGGGCTGTAGAAAAATTTGACTATCGGCGAGGCTTTAAATTCAGTACTTATGCTACATGGTGGATTCGTCAGGCGATAACGCGTGCAATAGCAGATCAGGCGCGAACGATTCGAGTCCCTGTTCACATGGTCGAGACAATTAATAAAATGGTCAGGATTTCGCGTTTGCTCGTTCAGGAATTAGGCCGCGAACCTACTGATGAAGAAATCGCAGAAAAAATGAATATTGAGCCGTCAAAAGTTGAAGAGATTCGCAGAATTTCACAATTACCCGTTTCTCTTGAGACTCCGATCGGTGAGGAAGAAGACAGCCAGCTTGGTGATTTTATCGAAGATCACGACTTGCCGAGTCCCGATGAGGCTGCAGCAGGTCATTTATTACATGAACAAATAGAAGACATGTTAAATACTCTTTCCGACAGAGAACGTGAAGTCCTGCATTATAGATTTGGGCTTGAAGACGGGCACTCGTACACGCTTGAAGAGGTCGGGAAAAAATTTAACGTAACGCGCGAAAGAATCAGGCAGATAGAAGCTAAGGCACTCAGGAAATTACGTCAGCCCAGCAAGAGACTCAAAGATTTTCTGGACTAACGAAAAATGGCTACGAAATTTACTAAAACCGTGAAGAATGCGAAAAGGGGTATAGCGTTCTCGAAAAAATTTAAGTACAGATTATCGGGTGCGTTAATATTATTTCTGGCATTATTATTTTCCTGCGCTTTATTTGTATGGTGGAAGGAAAAAGATTTTACGGGTTCATTCTGGGACTCAGTGTGGAGCGTTTTATTTACGTTAATAGGTCAGGGAGAATTTGCTACATCGCCGCATACATTTTGGGGGCGGATAATAGTTTTTCTGCTCTCGATTTTCGGCGTTGCGTTGTTCGGTGTAGTCTTTGCTGAAGTCCTGCAGAGAATCATTAACAGCAGGATAAAAATTTTATTAGGGGAGATGATGGGCATTAATAATTGTAAATTTGAGGGACACGTTTTAATTTGCGGCTGGAATGGTCGCGGGCCTTATGTTGTGCGGGAGTTCAAAGCGTCGGGCCGTCAGATGGCTTTAATTGCGTCAGAACGTCCGAAAGATTTAGACTCAGACATATTTTTTGTGCAGGGCAACCCGTCAGAACGTGAAGCATTAATTAAAGGCGGAGTCGAGAAGGCACAAGGCGCGATAATATTAGGAGATCCCAATTTCGGAGAAGATGACTCGCACACGATTTTAACAGGTTTAGCAGTCGAGGCCATTGCACCGAACGTGTATACAGTTATGGAACTTCATAATCCGGAAAATGAACGTTACGCGCGTTATGCAAATGTTGATGATATTTTGTATTCTGACAGCTTGATTGCGAATATTGCTGCGATGTGTACACATAATGAAGGGATTTCGGCATTTATACGCGATATTTTATCGAGTGCTGACGATGGACACAGTTTCGCCTCGTTTGATGTTCCTGAAAATTTTGCGGGAAAAACTGTCGGTGAAGTCTTTGATCACTTCAGAGCAAATGAAACGCTCCCGATCGGAATAATAACGCCGCCAGACTCGCCCCAAAAAGTCCCGGCCTCTGAATGGATCTCAAATGTTAATCCGCCGTTAGATAAAATTGTAACTCTTCCGATGAAAGTAGTATGCATAGTGAAAGATAATTACTCGGAAATAAGCAAGTAAATAAATTCTCCTGATTCAGTACTTGTGAGTCAGGAGAAAATTTTTTCTACATAGTGGAAGATAATAGAGTATAGGGTATTATTCCGCACAGAGAGTTAATTATTTCGCCATGATTCCCACTTTAATAATTTATCCGTCAAGAAATCATCAAGTTTTGTCATGACCATTTCGCTAATATCATCAGGAATCCCGTAAAAACCTTCAGCTATTGCACACGTTATATCAGTTAAAGTGTCTGAGTCTCCGCTCAATGATACAGCACAGCGCGCGCAATCCTCAAAATTTTCACCCTCAATAAATGCCGTTATTGCCTCCGGGACTGTAACTTGACAGGCTTCAACATGTGAATAATGCGGCCTTATCTGATCAAGAGTGCGAGTCAGATCATAATAATAATTGTCAGAAATATAAGATTTTATCTCCTGCTTTGTTTTTCCTGTACGAGCTAAAAAAATTGCTGCTGCCGTTGCTTTTGCGCCTCTGATTCCTTCGGGGTTATTGTGAGAGATTCGAGAACTTACAGCCGCAAATCTTTCGACATCTTCTAAACTGTCAAACGCCCACGCAACAGGAGAGACTCTCATCGCTGAACCATTTCCCCAGCTGTTATAAGGTTTGGGATTATTTGAGAACAGCCAGTGAATAAATTTTGCTCCGTAGCCTGCATTAGGGTGAACTTGAGCAAATTCGCGCATTGATTTAGTTAATTGAGCCTCAAAAACTGACTCTTCCGGAATATCTCCGCGCTTTGGCATAGTCTTTATTATCGCGTCAGAAACAGCAAGAGTCATTACTGTATCATCAGTGAAGCAGCAATACTCGCTGACTAATTCATATTTTTTGCTGTAGGCTACTTTGCGTTCTCGGTCAAATTCAAAGCGGCTGCCTACTACATCGCCTACGATTGCACCTAACATGATTTAAATGGTTTAACGTCTTTTACTGCGTCATGAGTCGAAATTTGAGAGTCGTTATTGTCTGAGTCAAGCAATTTATATTTAACGTTGCCCATTCCTAATTCATGCATGTATGATAACTGCCTGAAACCGTGTCGAGACTGCATACGTTCAAATAATGCTGCCTTGTCAGAATCTTTCAGCGCGTAGACTAAATCAACTGAAGCCGTGTCAATCGCAGCAATGTCAAGAGACGCAAGAATCCCTACATTAGGCGTTACAACAGGTTCAGCGGCGACACCTTCACAATCGCAGGACACTGACATATTACGCATTACATTAATGAACGCGATATTTTGCCCGAAATGGTCAACAGTTGCCTTTGCTGACTCGCTGATTCGTTCCATTAATTCCTCGTTGGCGATGTCCCATTGATTTGACTGTCCTGGCGTTGTATGAATCATTGCTTTACCGATTCTGCCGTCTGCGCAGCCTATGCCGATATTTTTATTTGAGCCTCCGAAACCGCCCATTACGTGCCCTTTGAAGTGTGTGAGGACTAATAACGAGTCATAATTTAATAAATTTTTGCCTACAGACATTTGTGTGAAATAATGACCGCCCTTAACCGGAAGCATTGCCGTCCCGTCTTCGTCCATAATATCAACAGGAGCGAACGTCCAGCCGTTAGTCTTTATAGTTTCTCTGTGCTGAGGTGTTGTATAGCGTCCGCCTTCGTAATATGCGTTTGTCTCGACTATGTGTGCGCCGGGTAAATTTTGCGAGATTAAATCTTTAACCCATTCTCGCGGGATAATATTAGGGCCGTGAGGTTCGCCTGTGTGTAATTTAATTGCGACTTTGCCTGTGATGTGTCCGCAGATTTTCGCGTAAATTTTTCTGAGTCCCTCTGATGATAAATCGCGCGTGAAATAAATAATTGACTCTCCGCCTGTACGTTTTTCATATGGAACGTAAATATTTCCGTCTTTTGCTGGAAACATGAAAATTTGTCCTCCTATTGTGTAAATTTCATAAAACGTGAAAATTTGTATTGATTATAACATAGTGCCGTGAGTGAAAAATTACGCGTTTTGCCCCTTATGATAGATAACATGTAAAATAAATTACTGACTCGCTGCATGTTTTCACATGGATAATTTGCAGTTAATGTGAAATTTCTCGCGTTTTTGCCGAGCCTTTCCCCGCCTGAAGAGAGAATCATAAACGCGCCTGAGGAGATTCGAACTCCTGACCTTCGGCTCCGGAGGCCGACGCTCTATCCGCTGAGCTACAAGCGCAACGAGTGAATTATATCATGACTACAGATATTTTCAGCTGTGATATAATGCGAAAAAATTATGTGAAAGGGTATTGACATTGGAAATTAATCGCCGCAAACCTGTCTTATTACCTGACAAAATAAAAGTAGCGTTTATGTGTAAATGGGCAAGGGGGCTAGAGAGTCTAATAAAAATTTTACGAATTAATGATCCTGAAATTATTTCAAGAATGGTCATTGACGAGAAAAACCCCGATTATATCATAGCGACAGAAGGTTGTTATGTTTCTCCTAAATTAGCTAAACAATTGAAATATTATCTCACTCACTGCGAAAACAGCATATTTATTTTCTTCAGCGGTGAGTGCGTTGACCCTGATTTAAATTTATTTGATTATGCTAACGTATATAATTTCGAGCTTC
Organism: Synergistaceae bacterium; assembly: GCA_017443945.1. NCBI lineage: Bacteria > Thermotogati > Synergistota > Synergistia > Synergistales > Synergistaceae > Synergistaceae bacterium. The sequence goes on along the minus strand of JAFSXS010000009.1, from coordinate 18,705 downwards.
AATGCGGCGACAGAATATCACGTTACATCGACAATCGCATATACACTCTCAATAATAATTTAACGCGCGGAGATGCCCGAAAAATTTTAGAGAACTCGCCTAAATTCTGTAACTTTATTTACTCACACGGGGTAAAGGCTAGAGACTCATTTTTTCACATGTTATCAGAATATAAACGGGTCGACTCATTAGGCTCACATTTAAATAATACCGGCATTCAGTCAACTAGACATAATAACGACTGGTATCAACTCAGCATAAAATTAAAGCGCGGCTATAAATTTAGTATCGCAATGGAAAACGCAGCATATAGAGGCTACATGACTGAAAAAATTATCAGCTCTCTTGAAGCTCACACAGTGCCAATTTACTGGGGAGACCCGACAGCAGCAGACTTAATTAACCCTAAAGCATTTATTAACTGCGCTGATTATGACTCATTTGAAGAAGTAATAGAACGAGTCAAGGAAATCGATAACGATAATGAAAAATGGCTTGACATGGTGACTCAGCCTTGGCAAACGGACGAACAGCGCGAAAAAACTCTTCAAATTAGCAAGAATCACGACGAATTTATACACAACATATTCTATCAAGACATAAAGAAAGCAAGAAGACGGCCTGCAGGTATGTGGGCAAATTTATTGAAAAACGCTTTTGCAGGCTTTCTATTTTATATATGTGTGAGACATCAAATCGGAAAATTATTCCCCAAACGAGTTAAACCCGCGATAAAAAAATTTCTCAACATACCATAAAATTATAAAGATCGGGCATTACACCCGGTCTTAATCTTTAACCCAGTAAATGTTATCGAGTAATTTCGAAATTTCCCAACTTCTTGCGCTGCTGGATCTCCTTTTCTCGAATACATGAGCGTGATTGTTATTCTTGTCTCTGCATTGAGGTATTGAACGCCGACTCCCAAACGATAAAAGATTATCCCGCTGTCTGTCTGGACGCTTTATATTCAAATTTTCGCCGAGTGAATAAAAAGTTTTTCCGCACAACTTGCAGCGCCATTCTACAAGATTAACCCGCAAAGATCCGCCGTTCCTGATTGCAACAATTTTATCAAGTCTGCGCGCTAACTCCGAGAGCCTGTACGACTTATCGCCCGCACGCTTGAAATTATGAACCTTTGACCCCTTACAGCCTGCAAGATTCCTGTTTCTGTTCTCAAGCTGAAAAAGTGTAGATTGCTGGTGTCTTGCGTCGCGAAAATTTAAACTGTCCAACAAATAATCGCCTTTGAACGTCAAAAACTCTTTCCCGCAGTCCGTACACTTCCAACGAATCATTTCAACGCGCATATCAGCAAACGCAAAACTAGTCAAGCACAATAAAATTATAATCGCAGAAAAAAATTTTTTCATGAGTCAATAACTCCTTTCATGATATAAATCAAAGTCAAAACCTTTTTTGTAACGGTGCCGTTGGTCGCAGCAAGAAACTTCTACAGCAAATATTCTCGCACAAAAAAATGGAGAGACTGTGAAATCACAATCTCCCCGAAATATTAAATTCGTTAATAAATTATTTCTTCTTGCCCTTTGCCGGGAGTGCCTTACGTGATGAGCTGCTCTTTGCGGGTGCTGTGTTGTCCTCGATCTTAAATGTTGAGAGTGCTTCTGTAATGCTCTCGACTAAACCTGTTTGATCGACTGCTCCCTGTGCTGCTCTCTCTGCAATTGAGGCGGTCTCGTCCATGTCGTTTTTGATGCTCTCTAAGTGCTCAAGAATTTCTGTTGTTGACTTAGTAACGTTGTCGATTCCTGCTGCGATTTCACGGCTTGAGGCTGCTTGCTCCTGTGCGACTGCTGCGATATTCTGGATTCTGTCGTTTGCTTTATCGATCTGGCTCATTGCTTCAGCGAGTGAGTCTTGTGCGCCGTTTGCTTTCTCTGTTGTCTCGTCAAGTAAAATGCTGGTCTCATCACTTGAAGTCTTTGTCTCGCTTGCACTGGTCTGCAATGTCTCGATAAGGCTGCGAACGTTTTCTGCTGCACGGCTTGAATCTTCTGCGAGTTTACGTACTGACTCGGCGACAACTGCAAATCCTCGTCCTGCTTCACCTGCGCGGGCTGCCTCAATTGCTGCGTTGAGTGCTAATAAATTCGTCTGGTCAGCTATTGAAGTAATTTCGCCGACAAACTCTGTGATCTTGTTGACGCTCTCGACGAGTTCCTGAAGTTTAACGCCGCTCTCTTTGGTCTTGCGCTGAAGGATTGCGATATTTGCGATTGCTTCTTTGACTGTGTCGACTGCATTTCCGGTTACTGTTGTCATGTTAGAAATAAATTCTGCGCAGTCCGTTGCTGCTTGAGCACTTGTCATTGAAGCTGCTGACATTTCTTCTGTACCTGCGTTGCTCTCCTGAAGTGATGAAGAGTTATTCTCCATTAACTTAACGACATTGGCAACACTTGAACGCACGTTATTAGCGTAATCTAAGTTTTTGCCGGCATCTTCCTTCATTGCTCCGGCCTTCTCGTGGCTGTCGATTGCAAGTCCGCGAATATCACCGATTGCTGTGCTGAGAGCTGCAAACATTTCTGACAATGCGTCGCCGAGTTCTCCGAGTTCGTCTTTGCCTACATAATTAAAATCATCGCGTGTGATTGACATATCGCCGTCACGTGCATTTCCGCAGAGTTCAACAACGCGGCCCAAAGGTTTGGAAATTGATTTTGCGATGTATAACGCGATTCCGATACCGATAAAGATTGCGGCTGCTGCAAGTGAGATTACAAGAGTCATTGTGCTGCCGAGTGAATCATGTGCACCCTGTGAAAGGTCTACGATTCTCTGTGTGCCGTCGTCTGTAATTTTGTTAGAAATATTTACGAGGTTGAGTCCGTCCGCTAAGAGTGCTGCAAATGCCGGTTCAGTCTGGATAAATGAATTGTGTATAGCGTCAAAAGCGTTTTTCAGTGTCGTGAACGTTCCGCGCCCTGCTGCCATAATATCTTTGACTTCTTTAAATCTTGCCTGCTCATAGAATCTATTGTAAGAATTTTCGCCGTTGACAAGCTGCTGTACGATTTCGTTCATCATTTTTACGTCGCGTCTGTACATTGCAATAGCGTATTTTCTCGCAACCTGCACGAAAGTTGTACGCAAATCTTCAAGCAATCTGATTCTCTGGAAATCTGTCTCAAAGTCTGCGCTCTCAAGATTTGATTTAAGAGTGTTCAGCGTGATTTGATACTGCATGTCGATAACGTTTGATAAAAGGCTCGTCATCTTGTCAATTTCCTGATTTAACACTTCACTTGTACTACGTTTTGTGCGAATCATCTGGAATACTTTGGCCATTGTTGACTCTGTGTTGCGGATTATATTTTCCATTTCTGCAAGGCTTGCTAAACTCTTAAGAGTCGGATTCTGGGCGTACATTTGTTTGCCTTTTTCCAGCGAGGTCCGCAAAGTAGTCAAGAATCCGTTCAAGCGTTCCATATCTTCGTCGCTCTCAGAAAATTTCAAATCTCTTATTCCTGCTCGTATCCAGCTGATTGTGTTAGTGAGTTCTACAGCGATTTTTACTGTATTGTCAACAACTACTTGAAGATAAGCAACGTCAGACTGTACGCCTGAAATGCTCGTCCATGAGAAGAAGACCGCGACTCCGAAAAGAATCAGCACGATCCCGAAACCGATAGTTAATTTCCCCGTAATCTTGAAATTGTTTAACATATTATAAAATCTCTCCTGTTTGAAAAATTTTTGTTGATTCCCAAATACTACAACGACGCGACTACAGCTTTATAATTCAGGGGCAATCCCCTCCTTCGCCATAAGCCACGACAACGCCGCAAACGTCTTCGAGTCTCGTATTTTCCCGTTTTTAATCATTGCCGGAATATCTTTAATTGCTATCTCGCAGACAGAAACATTTTCGTCATCGTCTTGAGGCAGCGCAGAATCTTCGAGTCCTTCAGCAACAAACAGCGTAAAAAGTTCCGTGCAGAATCCCGGCGAGGCGTAAAAATCTCCGATTCGATAAAGACTCTTGGCCTTAACGTTTAATTCTTCCTGCATTTCGCGTTCTGCTGATTGTTCAGGGGATTCGCCTTGTTCGATTAGTCCGGCGCAAATTTCGAGAGTCTCCTCGAGCACAGCATATCTATACTGTTTCACGAGCAAGACGCTTTTGCGGTTCGTTACTACGAGCATACCAACGGCGGGTTTGTGTTCGACTACTTCGCGTGAGGCAATACGCCCGGATGGAGTCCTTACTTCATCACAGCGCAAATTTAAAATTTTTCCGTCAAAGAGTTTATTTGCCTTGACGCATACCTCTTCGATATTTGATTGTCCAGATGAAAATTTTTTTCCTTCCGGCCAAGTAAACTGCATAGAAGCACCTGCCCTCTTATTTGTAAAAATATTATGATATTGAAATTAATTATATCGCATTTTACGTAATTTGCTGAATCACAAAATATCGCCCTGCTTGAATCTCATTCCGCGCGCCCATTCAAGACCAGTGCAGATTTTGCGGCCCTCTGACTGTACGTTAAGCAGTGATACAGCTTTATCAGCACATGAAATAACGAGTTTATTATCAAGCTCTAAAATTTTCCCCGGCACTGAATCACGCAAATTTTCGACAATCCCGCACCGCCAAATTTTAACCCGTTTATCTCGAATAACTGCATAAGCCCCTCCCGACATATCAAGAGCCCGGACAGTGTTAAAAAATTTTTCTGCCTTCATGTTAAAAGATAGCGCAAATTCGTTTTTCTCAAGTTTATGTGCATAAGTCGCAAAATTTTCGTTCTGAGGCGTGAAAGTTAATTTATCTGACTCTAAAATCTTTGCGGCCAAATCACAGCCCATTTCAGCAAGAATATTATATAAATCAGAAGCGTTATATTCGGGTAAAATATTTATTTCTGACTGCGATAAAATTTCTCCTGCGTCCATTTCCCTAACGAGCCGGAAAAGAGTAACTCCCGTTTTATTTTTCCCGTCAAGTAAAGCGCGTTGAATCGGTGCTGCTCCTCTATAATCAGGCAATAATGACGGATGAATGTTAAGACACATTTGCGATAAAAAAGGCTCTCTTATAATTTGCCCGAAGTCAATCACGAAAATAATATCAGGCTTTGAACTTGCGAGAGAGTTAATTAATTCGCTGTTGTCCGTTAATTTGCCTGTTCGCGTTACAGTTAGGCCGAGTGAAGCTGCTTTTATCTCGACTGCTGAAGGATTTTGCTTGTTATTGCGTCCTGATTTAGTAGGGAGTCCGGTTATAATTTTGTCGAAATTGAATCCGCGCTTTATAAGACCTTCAAGACACAACGCCGCAAAATTTCCCGTTCCTATCAGCCAGTACATTTAAAAGTGTCCTCCCGTGTGCTTGAGAGCCTTTTTTCGTATTGCGCTTTTCTTGATGTTAGAGAGATAATCAATGAATAATTTGCCCTCTAAGTGATCCATTTCGTGAAGGAATGCCCGCGCGGTGTAGCCTTCAGCCTCGATAATTTGTTTGTCGCCGTGAGAGTCAAAAGTTTCGATTTTTACCCATTGAGGCCGGTTTACATGTGCATAGATGCCGGGAAAACTTAAGCAGCCTTCTTCGTCGTCCTGCAGTCCTCGTTTCTCTAAAATTTTAGGATTTATCAGCACAAATTTTTTATCGTCGTAATCAATCACAGCTAATTTTTTGAGTATCCCGACTTGAGGTGCAGCGAGGCCGACTCCGTTAGATTCGTGCATAGTTGCAAATAATGACTTGATTAAATTTTCGAGTTCGTCATCAAAATTTTCTACAGGTTCAGACTTCTTCAATAAAGCCGCGTTCGGGTAATGCAAAATTTCTAAAATATTTTCGTTTTCGCTCAAATTTATTCACACTCCATTAAATATATATAATTCTACACGGAAAATTAATTTTATGTGATTATATCTTATGGCCGATACAGATTTTTTGCGCGACTCATGGGCGGGGAGGGGGGCAAGGGGGACGGGCTTTGGGGGTCCCCCTCGTACATGCAATAAATTTTTTCAGCGTAATAATAAAAGTCTTTCGGAAACGTGCATTTATAATTACTGGCGGAAGAAAAAACGCGATAAAAACGGGTCGCAGACATACAACAAATTAAATATATACGCTCAATAAAAATATTTTGTCATAGTTTAGAGTGAAAATAAATGAAAAATTTTGTGCGTGAAAATTAATGCGTTACGAAAAATTTTTTATTTGTGAGTCTTTGTTACCGCGTGAATGAAATAACATTTTTGTATTAGTAGAAGTATTAGTAAAAAATTTTATTTGTGCGAAAACTTTTTTATGAGAGTAAATATATTTTATCACGAAAATTTATGATTATTAGAATAATGCAAGATTTTAACGCACTTGACAATAAATAATATATTTTTTCCTGCACCCTTGCCCGCCATTTTTACAGCTTAGTAATATTATAGTCAGCACACTTTACCGGCACCGAAAGTGTTTTCAAGTATATAGTGATTTAGAATAGACTCTTATAGCATAATGGGGAAAAAAATTTTTTTATTTGCAATTTATAATTTATAATCTATACAATTATAGTTCGTAAGTGAACAAACTAAATAGAAGTGATACTTTAAAGGGGGGTAATTTTTGTGCTAGATAATTCATTTTACGCAAAGACAGATGAAATTTTGAGCAAATATCCGGCGCAGGAACGTTCATTAATTCCAATTATCCACGAGATTCAAGAGACTTGGAATTATATTCCTGTAGAGCTTTTATCTTATGTTGCCGGCAAAATCGGAATCACTGAGACAAAGGCTTATAGTGTTGCGAGCTTCTATGAAAGATTTTCATTTGAGGCGAAGGGAAAATATATCATCAGAGTCTGTGATGGTACGGCATGTCATGTCCGGCAGTCTGTCCCGGTGCTTGAGCGTCTTCGTTCAGATCTTGGACTCTCTGAGAAGAAGCACACAACCGACGATATGTTATTTACTGTTGAGACTGTCTCTTGTTTAGGTGCGTGCGGTCTTGCTCCTGCTATGATGGTAAATGACAAAGTTCACCCTGCAATGACTCCAGACAAAGCTACGGAGCTCATAAAGGAATTAAAAGAGGAGGCTGCAAACTCATGAACAGAATCCAAAATTTTGAAGAGTTAAAGAAATTTCATGAACTTTTCAGCGAGAAAATAAAAAACGCTCCCTGCCGTGTATTAATTTGTGCTGGTACAGGTTGTCAGGCCGGAGGAAGTGCGAAAATTGCAGAACGTTTTAATCAGCTTGCAGGCAATGATGAAAATATTTCTGTAGAGTTTGCCCCGGAAGCTGCCGGCCATCCTGTAGGAGTACGACGCACAGGCTGTCATGGATTTTGCGAAATGGGGCCGCTCGTAAGAATTGAACCTCAAGGAATCTTATACACGAAAGTTAAGCCCGAAGACTGCGACGAAATTTACGAGAAAACTATCAAGAACGGCGAAATTATTAATAGACTCCTCTACAAAATGGACGGCAAAGAATATATCAAGCAGGAAGAAATACCATTTTACGCCGGACAGACTCGAGTCGTTCTCAAAAATTGCGGACACATTGACGCAGAACACATCGAAGAAGCTATTGCAAGCGGTGCATATTTAGCATTGGCTCAATCACTATTCACGATGACACAAGATGAAGTCATACAAAAAATTCTTGACTCAAATCTAAGAGGTCGAGGCGGCGGAGGTTTCCCGGCTGGTAAAAAATGGCAGCAAGTCGCACGTCAGCCCGAAAAAGTTCGTTATGTCGTCTGTAACGGCGATGAAGGCGACCCAGGCGCGTTTATGGATCGTTCAATCATGGAAGGCGACCCTCACAAAATGATTGAAGGCATGATTATAGCGGCTTATGCTGTAGGAGCTCACGAAGGTTATATTTATGTGCGTGCAGAATATCCTTTGGCCGTCAAGAGATTGCAGCGAGCTATTGAACAGGCTACAGAAGCTGGCTTGCTAGGTGAAAATATTTTAGGTTCGGGATTTGATTTCATTCTTCACATTAACAGGGGTGCAGGAGCTTTTGTCTGCGGTGAAGGAAGTGCATTAACAGCTTCAATCGAAGGCAAGCGCGGAATGCCCAGAGTCAAACCGCCTCGAACAGTTGAGCAGGGATTATTTGAGAAACCTACAGTATTAAACAATGTAGAAACTTTTGCGAATGTCCCCATGATAATCACGAACGGCGCAGAATGGTTTAAAGGTTTCGGCACAGAAAAGAGTCCCGGCACTAAAGCATTTGCACTAACCGGAAGCGTAAAGAATACCGGATTAATCGAAGTCCCATTTGGAATTACACCGCGAGAAATAATTTTCAAGATCGGCGGAGGGATTCGCAACGACAAAAAATTTAAAGCTGTACAAATCGGCGGGCCTTCAGGTGGCTGCTTGACGGAAAATCAGCTTGACGAACCTCTTGACTTCGACAACGTTAAAAAATTAGGCGTAATAGTCGGCTCGGGCGGTCTTGTTGTAATGGATGAAGACACCTGCATGGTAGAAGTTGCACGATTCTTCATGGAATTTACTCACAGAGAGTCTTGCGGAAAATGTGTCCCCTGCCGTGAAGGTACGCTCAGAATGCTTGAGATTCTCGAAAGAATTGTTGCAGGCCAGGGCGAAATGGAGGATATCGAAAAACTTCGTACGCTCTCGGACTTGATTATTAATACGGCGTTGTGCGGTCTCGGAAAAAGTGCGCCTTTACCGGTTGTCAGCACTCTTGATAATTTCCTTGACGAATACGTCGAGCACATACAAAATAAAAAATGTCCTGCTCACGTGTGCCAGAAGCTAAAGCAATATACTATCGACAAAACAAAGTGTAAGGCCTGCTCAAAGTGTGCGAGGGGCTGTCCTGTTCAAGCGATTCACGGTGCGCCTAAGACTCCGTACGAAATCGATCAAAGCAAGTGTATCAAGTGCGGTGCGTGTATTGCTGCCTGCCCGTTCAAGGCTATTTATGTCGCTTAGGAGGTGTAAACAATGGGAGTTATGAAAATTGACGGCTACCCCGTCGAATTTACGGACGAACCTAATATTTTATCAGTCATAAGGAAAGCCGGAATCGATTTGCCGACGTTGTGCTATCATTCCGAGTTATCAATTTATGGAGCTTGCCGACTCTGTAATGTAGAAGACGATCGAGGAAAAATTTTTGCTTCATGTTCAGAACGTCCCCGCGACGGTATGAGCATTAAGACGAACACCCCGCGCCTTGTGCGTTATAGACGAATGATTATAGAATTACTCCTTGCATCTCATGACCGCGACTGTACTTCATGCGTTAAGAGCGGAGATTGCGATTTGCAGAAATTAGCTCATAGACTCGGAGTTGCAAGCGTTTCATATCCTGCACATAAAGGAGATCACCCGATTGACTTTAGTTCGCCGTCAATCATAAGGAATCCAAATAAATGCATTCTTTGCGGAGACTGCGTAAGAGTCTGTGAGGGCATTCAAGGAGTAAACGCTATTGATTTCACAAAGAGAGGCACATATGCAACAGTAGCACCGGCCTTCGATAAAGCGCTTGCTAAGACTGATTGTGTGAATTGCGGTCAATGCCGTGTAGTGTGTCCGACGGGAGCAATAAGCATTAACACGAATATTAGACCAGTTTGGGAAGCGTTATCGGATCCAAATGTGAAAGTTTTTGCGCAGGTAGCTCCGGCTGTGAGAGTTGCAGTCAGTCAGGCATTCGGCGGCGAGAGAGGCGAAAACGTCATGGGCAAAATCGTAGCTGCTCTTCATAGACTCGGCTTTGATGAAGTTTATGATACGACTTTCGGCGCTGACATGACAATTTTAGAGGAAAGCAAAGAATTTCTTGAAATTTTCGAGAAGGGCGGGCCGTTCCCGTTATTAACGTCTTGTTGTCCTGCGTGGGTTAGTTTCTGTGAAAAACGCTGGCCGGAATTTGTGCCGAATATTTCTACAAGTTATTCACCGATTCAAATGTTAGGCTCTGTAGCGCGTGAATATTTTGCAGATCCAGCCAAGAACGAGGGCAAAAAAATTCTTTCTGTCGGTATAATGCCGTGTACAGCAAAGAAGGCCGAAATTTTGCGTGAAAATCTCAAGCGCGACGGCAAACAAAATGTTGATTACGTCCTCACGACTGAAGAATTAATAACGATGATTAAGCGTGCAGGTATTCAATTTGACAGACTCGAAAGTGAAGCTGCTGATATGCCGTTTGGTATGGGATCAGGCGGCGGCGTAATATTTGGAAATTCGGGCGGTGTTATGGAAGCTGCATTGCGTACACTTTGCGAAGGTTCGGAACGTTCTGCAATCGAAGAATTACGGCACAGCGGAGTCAGAGGTCCCGGCCCATTGCGTGAATTTATCTTCAACTATAAGGGCAATGAAATAAAAGCTGCTGTTGTGAGCGGACTTGCTGAAGCTGACTCGTTGCTAAGACAAATCAAGAATGGAGAAAAATTTTTCCATTTTGTGGAAGTAATGGCATGTCGGCGAGGCTGCATTATGGGAGGCGGTCAACCTACTCACGCGGGATTCAGAACGAAAGAAGCTCGTAAACGCGGACTCTATGACTCTGACATAAACACTCAAATAAAGAAGTCAAACGAGAACCCGACAGCATTAGCAATTTATCAGACATTAATCAAGGGCAGGGAGCACGAACTCCTTCACAGCCATTAAAATTATTAGCGGGCGCAAGGTAGTTAGACGCAATTATCTTGCTGCCCATCAATAAATAATTAATATCCCAACAATCGCGGCAAAAACGCAGTGAGTTCCGGCCAAATGCTTATCGCTATAAGCACTATGACATTGCAAAGGATATAAGGCGCTGCACCCTTGAAAATATCTATTACGGGCATACGGTTAATTTTGTTGCACGCGTTAAGGCACATACCAACAGGAGGCGTTACAAGTCCGATAGCAAGTCCCGTTATCATCATTGCACCAAAATGAAGCGCAGAGATTCCAAAATGTTCCATAACAGGAAGCATTATCGGAGTAAGCAATAATATCGCCGGGCTTACATCTATAAACGTTCCAATTATTAGTATTAACACATCAAACATTAACGCGATTCCTACGCGCGATACATTCATGCTCATAAAGAAATTTGCTACGATCTCAGGCACTTTTTGAATCGTTAATATCCATGTGAAAATTTGCGTGAACCCGATAATTAACATGACCGATGATGAAGCTATTAACGTTTTCTTAAGTGCAGTCCAGACATCTTTTAACGTAAGCTCGCGATATAAGAAGAACCCGACCAGCAAGCTATAAAGGACAGCAACTCCAGCACTTTCACTCGCTGTGCAGATACCGCCGGAAACGCACAAAACTATAAATACAGGCATTAACAACGCAGGAATCCCCGCAAACATTGCGCTCCAAAATCTTTTTGCTGAGAAAGGAATTTGCTTCGGGTGCCAGCCATTTTTAACACTAAACCAGAAAACTAACACAGTTTGCGATATTCCGATTAATATACCCGGAACAGCTCCGGCCATGAATAAAGCTCCGATTGATGCTCCCGATACCATCGCATAAACAACCATCGGCGTAGAAGGCGGGATAATCATTCCCATTGTAGAAGAAGCTACAGTTATACCAGCTGACGCGCTTTTAGGATAGCCTTCTTTCTCCATCGCAGGAATTAAGATACTTCCAAGCGCAGACGTGTCCGCAACTGATGAACCGGAAATACCGCCAAATATCATGGAACCAACTACATTAACTTCACCGAGTCCGCCGTGTATGGGTCTCAAAATCTCCATGCAGAAATTTATAATTCTTTTCGTGATACCGCCGGTGTTCATTAATTCTCCAGCCAACATGAAAAGAGGCATAGCTATCATTAATTCACTGTATACGCCGTTCCAAATTCGTTGCGGCATCATAGTTAAGAACATCGGACGCACCGCAGACAAATACGTTATACATGATGCACCTATTGAGAAAGCTAGAGGCACACCGAGAAAAGCAAAAACTATCAGGCCAAGCAGTAAAAATACAATTACCATCTATAAATTTTCTCCTTCCTGCACATCAAATTTTGATAACGGAGCTTTATAATTCTGGATTATCTTTATTATTATGCATAACGCGCAAATTATTCCGCATACAGGCATGATCCCATACATGTATATCATTGGAATTTCCATCCCTTGACTTATTTGCTTTCCCATTCTCTGAGCATACAACCACGAATAATTTATAAACACGCAGTCGACTATAAAAACTATGATCCCGTTTAATATGCTCAACCAGCGTTTTACAGCAGGACTGAATTTATCTGACAAGATAGTTATGCTAACATGCTCATCTTTCAAGACATTAACGCCCATCCCCCAGAAAGTAGTAAAAGCAAATAATGTAACATTGAACTCTGATACAGATTTCCAGCTCAGAGAAAAACAATATCGCGCTATAACCGTAAAAATAACAAGACCGGCAAGCAATCCCATAGCCGCCGCACCAATGCCGATATAAATTCTCTCTAAAAAATTATCCTTCATGAAAAATTTTCCCTCATTTCGCAAACAAAAAGCGAGCCCCGAAAAAAGCCCGCTCATTTTCTGCATAAAAGTTATTTATTTGCTCCCGCAACTATCGCAAGAATCTCTTCAAGTTCTGCCTGCGTACAAATTCCCTCTTCGACTACCTGTTTATAAACCGGTTGAGCTGCTTCTTTGAACGCTTTTAATTCGTCAGCTGTAGGCATATAAACCTCTGCTCCGCTTTTTATAATTGTCTGGCGTGCTTCTTCTGAATTTTTATCGATGAGTTCGTCGTTATAGTCGCCCATTTCCTCAGCTGCTTTGCTGATTGCTGCACGATATTCTTCGGGAAGTGAATGCCACCACTCAGCGTTTACATAGAATGGATCTGGGTGGAATTGATAATTTACGCCGGTAAAATATTTTTGCACTTCATAGAATTTCATTCCGACAACGTTGACCCATGGATTTTCTTGTCCATCAGCAACACCGGTTTTGAGTGCCATATACAAATCAGCATAAGGTACTGTAGTAGTTGTTGCGCCCAATGCTCTAAATGTCATATCGATAGTTTTCATTCCATTTGTGCGCATCTTGAGTCCTTCGAGATCAGACGGCTTCTTGATGGGGTGCTTGTTTGTTGAGAACTGACGATAACCGCCCGCATCGCAAAGATTAATAATCACTGTGCCGGTTGTTTTCTCAGCTTCTGCGCAAACTTTTTTAGCAAGGTCGCTCTTCAATAATGCTGTAACTTCTGCGCGTGTGTTCGTCAAGAAAGGAAGTGTAAACATTAACAATCTTGGGCTGAAGTCAAACTGTCCGCCGCGCATACCCTGAACGACTCCTTGTACGACCTGTTCAAGCATTTCTTTTTCTGTACCGAGCTGGCCATTACCAAATACAGTAACTTTCACATGTCCGTCTGTGAGTCTTTCAACATCTGCCGCAAATTTTTCCATTGAGACATAACGCGGGTTGCCTTCGGGTTGTGCGTGTCCTACGATCATTTCATAATCAGCAGCAAACGCACTGACACACGACAACATAAGCGCACTCATAAGAATAAACGCTAAAGACTTTTTCATAAAAATTTTTCCTCCCTTAATAAAATATAAAAACTTTTGGAATTGTGTAAAGTATATCATGCTAAAACATTTTGTAACAAATTTATTAGTGCCAATAAGTAATTAATCTCGATCTGTTATACTTAAGGCAAGAAAATATTTTATGCAGGAGGATATTTTTAGCGTGGACATTCAGACATTTTTTAGCATTGCCGGCGGTGTTGCGTTGTTCTTATACGGAATAAGACTCATGAGTGAGGCTCTGCAATTTATCGCGGGCGACAAAATGAGACAGTTAATAGGCACTCTCACAAAGACTCCTTTACGCGGAATATTTGTCGGGATTCTCGTAACAGTTTTGATTCAGTCAAGCACAGGCACAACAGTAATGACAGTCAGCTTTGTTAATACAGGACTCCTTAATCTCACTCAAGCAATAGGCATAATAATGGGAGCTAACATCGGAACAACTGTAACTGCACAAATTATCGCGTTCAAGATTGAGGCCTTCGCACTTCCTTTAATAGCAGTTGGTGTCGTTCTCTCAATGTGCAGCAGGACAAAGAGACTCTCATATTTTGCAAATGGCGTTGTAGGTCTGGGACTTCTTTTCATGGGAATGAAAACTATCGAGGGTGCAACACACATAATAGCGCAATATAAAGACGTTCTCTTAATGCTCGGACAGAATCCCATAACAGGTGTAATTGCCGGAATGGTCTTAACGATTCTTATACAATCAAGCGCGGCTACAATCGGTTTGACGATGGCTCTTGCGTCTCAGGGGTTAATCACTCTTGATGCAGCAATACCGATAATTTTAGGCGATAACTTAGGAACGACTTTAACGGCTGTAGTTGTCTCGCTAAATGCAACAAGACCCGCAAAACAGGCAGCAATGGCACACGTTTTATTTAATTTAATCGGAAGCGTTATATTTTTGTTGGCAGTCCCGATTTACAAGCAAATAATAATCTGGAGCTCACCCGACATAGCAAGACAAATTGCAAACGCTCATACAATTTTTAACGTTCTCAACACAATTATATTTTTCCCGTTCGTGAAATTACTCGCAAAATTAATTTCTGCAATTATCCCATTGAGACCCGAAGACAAGCCCGAAGACGTTATGTATCTTGACCCGACGCTAATAAATATCTCGTCAGCAAGCGCAGTTACAGCCGTCAAAGATGAGTTAGTTCACATGGGAGCAATTATCGAAAAAATGTTTACTTTGATTCGTAAATCATTCTTTGAGTTCGACGCAGCTAAACTAGAGGACAGGCGCAAAAAATTTGACAACTACGAAGAAAGCGTAAACAAATTAACCCGTGCGATTTCAAGTTATGCGTCTGAAATATGGCAAAAGGGAGTCTCTGACGAAGTGTCGACCGTTTTAGGCTGTTACGTAAATGCATCGCTTGACCTCGAAAGAATCGGCGACAGAGCAGAAAATTTGATAGAACGCTGCGACTACATGGACAATTATTTATCAGAAGAAGCCATTAATGAATTTAGAGACATGTACGACACTACGACTCTTGCAATCAGCACATCACTTGAGTCAATCGGCGAAGAAAGCGCGTCAAAGGCTTGGAAAGTTATTTACGACTACGAGAAAAGAATCGACGAGCAAGAACGAGAATACCGCAAAAATCATATTGAACGCTTAAACAGGGGAGAATGCGACCCCGAAAAAGGCGTAAATTACATAACGTTATTGAGCAATCTCGAAAGAATCGGCGATCACAGCAATAATGTAGCAGGTTACACACTGGAAATTTTATCGCTCGACAAGACAAAGAAACCTTCAGAAGCATAAAACATGAAAAAATTTCTATTGCTCGTAATAATTGCAGGTTTAAGCGCGTTTGCTCTCTTATGGGGAAATATTGACGTGAATCCGGAAAGGGTTACAACAATTTTTGCATCGCCTGCGTTCTATGATGTGAACGGGAAATTATTTCACGTTAGACTCTCGCCCGCGTCAGAATGGCAGATCCCCATACCATTAAGCGAAATGGGAAAATGGCTCCCATTAGTGGCCGTTAATGCTGAAGACGGAAGATTTTATAATCATATGGGAGTAGATTTTATTGCGTTATTGCGGGCAGTTTTTCAGGACGTTACAAGGGGTCGGGTCGTCTCAGGCGCGTCAACTATCACGAGTCAAGTAATAAGACTAGCAATTTCTGAATCAGAAGGCCGAAAACGTACACCGACAACAAAAATTTTAGAATTTATTATGGCCATGAAGTTAGAGCGCGAACTCTCAAAGCAAAAAATTTTAGAGTGCTACTTAAATCGTGCTCCTTTCGGCGGTAATATCAGAGGCGTTCAGGCTGCGAGCTTGATTTATTTCGGGAAATCTGCATCACAAATTTCACCCGGTGAAGCGTGTTTATTAATCGGAATGCTGAAGGGGCCGACTCTCTACAGACCTGACACAAGACCGGAATCAGCAAGAAAACGGCGCAACGAAATTATAACCCTCATGGAACGCAAAAAAGTTTTCACACACGACGAGGCAAGACGCGCAAAACTTGAAGAATTACCCCGCCGAAAATTTGATTTACCTGCTAGAGCCTGGCACTTTGCGGAACTCGTTTTATCACAGAATCCAGGAGCACCGAGAAAATTTGAGACTTCATTAAATTTAGAGCTGCAAACGAAACTTGAAGCTATTTTGCGTCAATCATTGAATGATTTTCCCAGAGATATAACGATTGCTGCCGGAATTGTCGAGAATAAATCTGCGTCTTTAGCTGCATGGGTAGGGAATGCAAGATTCAATTACAAAGCTGACTCGGCCTCATGGGTTGATTGCGGGCGCGCTCCTCGTTCGCCTGGGTCGACTCTGAAACCTTTTGCTTACTTGTCAGCGATTGAACAGGGAATATTATCGCCATCAACTTTGTTAGCTGATACTTCTATGGCGTTTTCCGGACGTGCACCGAGAAATTTCGATTTGCAATATCACGGGGCTGTAACGGCGCGGGCTGCGTTGTCTGAGTCTTTGAATGCTCCTGCTGCTAGAGTCTTGCGTGCGGCCGGTTCTGATAATGTGCTTGCGTTAATGCGTTCTGCGGGATTGAGTCATTTGTCCCAGTCTGCTTATTATTACGGCGACTCGTTAATTTTGGGCGGATGTGATGTAACATTGCTTGAAGAGTTAGAAGCCTTTACGTCGATTGCTTCACTTGGGATTCATAGACAGTTAAAATTTTTGCAGGATACAACGCAGACAAGTGAAAGAATTGCGAGTGAGGCCGGTTGCTGGCTTGTAAGCGATATTTTGACTCACAAGGGCGAATTATCTTTATTTGCGCGGGGGACTCTTGGCCGTCAATGGAGAGTCGCATTAAAAACGGGCACATCTTACGGACTTAGAGACGCATGGGCAGCAGCTTGGACTCCTGATTACACCGTTGTAGTGTGGGCAGGAAATCCCGACGGAACTTTTTGGGAGGGGCTTGTTGGTGCGAGGGCTTCTGCTCCTGTTGCAGTAAAAATTTTGCGCGTTGTCTCTCCTAAATCAACATGGTACGATAAGCCCGACGATTTATATTTGCAAGAGGTCTGCTCACTTTCTGGGAAACCTCCGACGGCCTTATGTCCCGTAAAAAAATTTGAATGGTTCATTAAAGGCGTAACAAAAACTCTTCCGTGCGATATGCATAGTATAAAATCGGGTCAATCAATCGTGAGAATGCCGGCAGAGTTCAGCCCTTCAAAAAGTGTAATCACAAGACATTCAGATTTGAAGATAATTTCACCTATTCCGGGAGCGTCGTATTTTATTGCACCGTTCGACATTGAACGCAAAATCCCAATGAAGACAGAAGGAGCAGTAAAACGGGTCTGGTGGTATCTTGACGGGAAATATATAGGCACGTCATTGCCTGAGACAACATTTTTTCATGACGTACCCGACGGCGAACACATAATCAGTGCTGCTGACTCTGACGGACGAAGCGCAATTGTTAATGTAAAAGTCTTCACGCCCGGAAAAAGGTCTCAAGCAGATAGATTGTTTTAATGAGTCTTCATGTACTCGATCATGTGAGCAGCTGCTTTCTTTGCTCCTTCTACTGCATGAACTACAGTTTTTGCACCTGTTACAACATCACCGGCAGCAAAGACTCCCGGCTTTGTTGTCATAAAATTTTCGTCGACGATTAAGAGTCCATTTTCAGCAGCCATTAAACCGCTTGTAGTGCGTACTAATTTCCCGCGCGGAACTTGACTTATTGCAATAATAGTAGAGTCTGCTTCAGTCGGGATTAATTCATCTTCAGTGCCGATAATCTCATCATTTTCGCCGTAAATTGTGCGCTTGAAGACCGGCCCCTGTTCTGTAATTTCTTGAACCTGCATACCCGTTTCAATTTCTGCACCGTCTAATTTTGCGTAGGCTACCTCGCTTGAACTTGCTGCGATTTCTTTTCCCATTGCATATAACGTAACTTCTTTGGTGCCGTTTCTTAAAGCTGTCCTCGCAACATCCATAGCAGCATTGCCGACCCCTATAACTGCTACTTTATTTCCTAAATGATGAGCCTTAGGATTGGTAAGATAATTCATTGCGTAATGGACATTTCCCAAACTTTCACCCTTTATTCCCAAAGTTCTCGGCCTTTCTGCACCAGTTCCGACAAAAACAGAAGCATAACCGTCCCTGAATAAATCATCAATCATTAAAACACTTCCGATCGTTGCGTTAAGTCTGATTTGAATACCCATTTCTTCAAGTCTCTGTTCATAACGGTCAAGAAGGCTTTTAGGAAGCCGAAATTCGGGAATGCCGTACTGCATAACGCCGCCGATTTTGCTTTTCCATTCAAAAATAGTAACCGGGTAGCCGTGCAATGTTAAAATCACAGCTACAGTGATACCAGCCGGGCCGGAACCGATCACAGCAGCATGTTTATTTTTTTTAATTTCAGGCTTAAAACTCGGCATTCTGTCTAAATACATTTCTGAAATATAATTTTCAATGCTAGAAAAATGTACAGGGCTGTCTTTTTTGCCTCTTATGCAGTGTCCTGCGCATTGCTTTGCATGATTGCAGACTTCCGAACAAACTGCGGACATTGGATTATTCTTAAAAAGAATTTCTCCGGCCTCCATAAGTTTATGTTCTTTGAAAAG